>JBDTXT010000053.1:0-10600 GCA_040006035.1 Pseudonocardiales bacterium
CCGTGTCGACGCGCTCGACGGCCGGCTCGAGGTCGAGCGTGACGGTGAACTCGACCGGCGGGCGGCGGCCCGACACCGGGCGGTCGTCGCGGCCGCCGGCCTGCCGGTGCGCCCAGGCGCCGAGCGGTCCGAACCGGGCCAGCACGTCGCGAGCGGGCAGTTGCGCGAATGCGCCCAGCGTCAGCAGCCCCAGCCGGCGCAGCAGATCGATCAGCGGCGAGGCGCCGGACGGGTCGAGGGTCTCGACGGGCAGCCCGGCCAGGAACGCGGGCGATTCACCGGCCTGGACGATCAGCCCGCGCCGGGCGGCCTGCTCGGCCGCGAACGCGCCGTCGGCTACCCCGATCAACAGGTCGGCACCGCCGAGTGCGGGCAGCCCCCCGACCGCCCGCGACAACGCGTGCAGCACGCCCGTCTCGCCGCCGAAGTAGCGCGTCGGCCCACGCACCCCGATCGCGGCCAGGCCCGGGCGAGTGATTTCGACGCCCGGCGCGATCGACTCGAGGGCCGCCACCACCGGCTCGAAGGTGCGGGCCTCGGCCGCCTCGTTGCGGGCCAGCACCATCAACTCGGGACAGCGCGACTGCGCCTCGCGTCGCCGCAGCCCGCGCCGTACCCCAGCCGACCTGGCTGCGTGCGAACAGGCCACTACCCGATTGGCCGTGACCACGGCGATAGGCGCATCGGTCGCCAACCCAGCGTCGAGCCGGGCGGTGGTGACCGGCCAATCCGGACACCAGACCGCAACTGTGCGCGGCGCGCTCATCGCTAGCCGGCGAGCTTGACCACGGGGGCGACGGCGGGCACGGTGCCGACGCCACCGCCGGCGGCAGGCAGCCAGAGGGTGGCCGAGCGGGGGCGGGCAGCGTGGCCACGGCCTTCGGCGTTGACGACGACCTGGCGGGCGCGTAGCCGCCCGGTGCCGGCGCCGATACCGGCCCAGTGACCGTCGTGGGCGCTCAACCGCACGTCGGCGCCGGGCCATTCGTCGCCGCCCGCGAGGTAGGCCACCAGCACGGCATCGCGGCTGCGAGCCCGCGCCGCCAAGCGCCGCACGTCACCAGGTGGCAGGCCGGAGCGACCAGCAGGCGGGCGGGCCGCCACCACGTCGACGGCATCGAGCAGGGCGCCCACTGCGGTCGTCCATCCCGAGCCGGGCTGCTCGATGATGGCCAGCCGGGACAGCTCGATGCCGTACTCGGCCGCGGCTTCGGCGCTGATGCGGGGCAGCCCCACCAGCGCGCACCAGGCTCCGTCGGCCGAGGCCGCGCCGAGCAGCGCAAGCAGCAGCGACAGCGACCCGGTGACGCTGGCCGTACTGCCCCGCCGCAGCCCGTCGGGCAGGATGGGCGCCAGCGCTGGGGCTACCGGCAGCGGGGGTGCGGTGCGGCCGCCCAGATCGACGGCGATGGAGCCGTCGGCCTTGCGGATCGCCACGTCAAGCATCTGTTCATCATCGAACACCTGTTCGACTAAGTCAATGTCGGTCCACCTTGTTTTGCGGTGGGCGGAATTGTCCGGCGGGATGTCCCAGCGGTCCTCGCGTCACGCGCGCAATCGACCCGTTTCTCAGCGCTTACCTATTTATCTATTTATCTAGGCACTATAGATTACTCGCCATGTTGGACTTTCGAGTTGATACGGGCAGCGGGCTGGCCCCCTACGCACAGCTGGTGCAGCAGGTGAAGCAGGCTCTGCGGCTGGGCTGGCTGGCACCCGGCGACAAGCTGCCCACCGTGCACGAGGTCGCGGCCAGTGTGGCGATCAACCCCAACACCGTCCTGAAGGCTTACAAGGAGCTCGAACGCGAGGGGCTGGCGATCGGGCGGCCCGGCCAGGGCACCTACATCCAGCGCAGCCTCAGCCAGCTCACCCCGGCCTCCTATGCCATGCTGCGCCGTCGCCTGCAGCGCTGGATCCTCGCCGCGCGCGAGGCCGGGCTCGACAACGACGGGATCATGGACGTCGTTCACGCCACCATGCGCGACTCGACCGCGGCCGAGATCGCATGACCGCCGCGATCGATGCCGTCGACGTCGGGCGCCGCTACGGCGACTTCTGGGCCCTGCGGGGCTGCACTCTCGACCTGCCGGCGGGATCGGTCACCGCGATCGTCGGGCCTAACGGCGCCGGCAAGACCACCCTGCTCAACCTGTTGGTCGGGCTGCTGCCGGTGTCCCGAGGCCGGCTCACGGTGGCCGACCGGCAGCCGAGCGGCGCCCCCGACTTCTTGTCCCGGATCGGCTTCGTCGCGCAGGATTGCCCGTTGTACAAAGAGTTTTCGGTTTCCGACCTGTTGAAGTTCGGTCGCCGGCTCAATCCCCGGTGGGACGACGCGCTCGCCCGTGACCGGCTGGGCGCCGCCGACGTGCCGCTCGATCGCAAGGCCGGGCGGCTGTCCGGTGGTCAGCGGGCGCAGGTCGCGTTGGCCCTGGCGGTGGCCAAGCGCCCCGATCTGCTGGTGCTGGACGAGCCGCTGGCCAGTCTCGACCCGCTCGCCCGCCGCACGTTCCTGCAGGGCCTGATCGGCGTCGCAGCTGATACCGGGATGACCGTCGTGCTCTCGTCACACCTCATCGAGCAACTGGCCCGCGTGTGCGACCACCTGGTCGTGATCAGCGACGGGCAGCTGCGCCTCGCCGGCGAGCTGGATCAGGTCCTCCAGGAGCACCGATGGGTGACCGGGCCTCCCGACCAGGCCAGTCGGCTGCCCAGCGGCGTCGAGGTGATCTCCTTCGCCGAGCACCAACGGCACAGTCGCCTATTGGTGCGAAGCACTGAGCCGCTGCTCAACCCCGCCCTGGACATCGCTGCGGTCACGCTCGACGACGTCGTGCTCGGGTATCTGGAGAGCTCGAAGGCCGCGGCAGATCTGCGCGTCGCGCTCGTGGGGGGTGTCCGTTGATCTGGCTGATCTGGCGCCAGCACCGGGCGCAAGCCCTGGTCGGCGCGATCCTCCTTGCCGGGCTGAGCACCACGCTGGTCGTCGTCGGCAGCATGGCACGACACACCGCCCAGCAGTACGGGCTGCCCGATTGCACCGCCACCGGCGGGGATTGCGGCGACGCACTGGCCAAGCTGCACAAGCATTTCCACTGGCTGCCGCCGGTCACCGCCACCCTGGTCGCACTGCCGCTGCTGGCGGGCATGTTCTGGGCCGCCCCGCTGCTCTCCCGGGAGTACGAGGCCGGCACCCACCGCCTGGCCTGGACCCAGTCCATCAGCCCGCTGCGCTGGATCACCACCAAGATCGTCCTCATCTGCTCGGTCGCGACGCTGGCGGCGCTGGCCCTCGGCCTGCTGAGCGCGTGGGCGCTCGCCCCGCTGACGCCGGCGTTCGGCACGCGCTACAACAGCACCTGGTTCGACATCCAGGGCGTCGTCCCGGCGGCGTGCATGCTGTTCGCGCTCGCGGGTGGCATCGCGGCCAGCGCGGTGGTGCGCCGAACGATCCCGGCCATCGCGATCGCCCTCGTCCTGTTCGCCGCCGCCCGGTTCCCGGTGCACCTGATCCGCTCGCACCTCGCACCGACCGCCGTGCGCACCGTGACCTACCCGCTGGCCGAGTTGCTGGGCGACATCGACGGCGATCATCCGCTCGTGGCCGGCAGTGCGCCGAACGTCAATGACTGGATCCTCAGCACGGCCCGACTCGATCCCGACGGCCGTTCGGTCGGTGGTCTCAACAATCGCGGCGTCCTGATCAACTACTGCCCGTCGCTACCGCCGCGCGACGCTGTTTCGCGAGCGGCCAAACAGGCCTGCCTGCCCCGGCTGCAGGGCTTGTCCGGGCGTGAGGTGACCACGTACCAGCCCGCCGGACACTTCTGGCGCATCCAGGCAGTCGAAGCCCTCGCGTTCGCCGGGCTCGGTGCTTTGCTGGCGGCTGTGGCGGTGCTGGGCGTCACCCGCAGGCGAGCGGCCTGACCCTCTAGACGGATGCCGGCGCGACCCAGCAGCATGGGGTGACGAACCTCGGGGGGCTCATGGATCCGACCGTTTCGACTGGCCAGGCCGAACTCGCGGCGGTCCGGGCCCGGCGCGCTGAACTGCGCGAGTCGATGGGGCGCCTAGAACGGGCGCTGGCCGCTCCGGCGGTCGGCCGTGCAGTCGTGTGGGGTGAGCTCGTTCACGCCGTCCTCATCGAACTGGCCGAGGACTTCAAGGAGCACATCGAGGTGACCGAGGGCACCGACGGACTGCATCAGGCGATCCTGGCCGGCGACCTGCGCCTGGCCAACGGTGTCAACGCGCTCGCTGTCGAACACAGCCAGATCGCCGGCGAGATCGACGATCTGGTCGCCGGCACCGAGGCGCCGGTCACCACTGCGGACGCCGAGGATGCGCGCAGGCGCGCCACCGTGCTCCTCGGCCGGCTGGCCAGGCACCGCCAACGCGGCGCCGATCTGATCTACGAGGCGTATCAGACCGACATCGGCGGCGGAGACTGACCTACTCGGCCAACTCCACGTCCAGATCGACGTTCTTCGAATGCACGCGATCCGGATGCTGGAACACGAACCGCTTGTAGGACCAGAATCGGAAGACCGTGCCGATGGCGATCGTCACCAGGTTCACTGCGTTCATGACGAAAAGGTTGTCCCGTTGGTTGAGCGGGTAGGCGAACACCGCAAGCACAACCTCGGCGAACAACAGCGCGATCATGTTGATGCCGAAGAAGAATGACGTCTCGCGGCGGATGCTGGTGCGGGCCCGGTGCGAGAACGAGAGGTACCGGTTGCCGAAGTAGGCGAAAATGGTTGCCACGACCGTCGCCGCGCACTTGGCCTTGAGCCACCCGTGGGGCGCCAACAGGTTGTACAGGCTGAGGTCGATCGCGAGGGCAATGAACCCGATGAGGCCGAACGCGGTGACTTCCTTGAGCAGAATGCGCCACGACGTACGCACGTGCTCGCGTAGTGAGGAGATCCCCGAGATGGCCGTCATGACCGACCGAGCTTACTCAGCCCACCTGTGGGCCCAGCCTGGCGGCGGTGACGCCGCCCGCGACTAGGCTCACTCGCCGTGGACGAGCGCACCGGATTGCCGGTGGTGGGCATGGTGGGCGCCGGTCAATTGGCCCGGATGACCCACCAGGCGGCCATCCCGCTCGGGCAGTCCTTGCGGATCCTGGCCGATTCCCTCGATGACGGCGCCGCGCTGGTCGCCGCCGACGTCGTGGTGGGCGACTACCGGTCACTCGCGGACCTGCGCGCCTTTGCCGCGGGCTGTGACGTGGTCACCTTCGACCACGAACACGTCCCTAACGACCACGTGGCCACCCTCGCAGCCGAGGGCGTCTCTGTGCAGCCGGGCGCCGAGGCCCTGCGATACGCACAGGACAAGGCGGCGATGCGTACCAAGCTGACCTCGATGGGGGTGCCGTCCCCGCGGTGGGTGGACCTGTCGTTGTCCGAGAATCCGGGCACCTCACTGGCACAGTTCGGCGCCAAGGTTGGCTGGCCTCTGGTCCTCAAGGCCACCCGTGGCGGCTACGACGGCAAGGGCGTGTGGATGGTCGAGTCACTCGACGACGCCCGCGACGTACTCGCGTCCGGGACAGCGTTGCTGGCCGAGCAGAAGGTGCCGATCGCCCGCGAACTGGCCGCGGTCGTAGCGCGGTCACCCTTCGGCCAGGGCGCCGCCTGGTGCGTGGTCGAGACGGTGCAACGCGACGGCATCTGCGTCCAGGTCATCGCGCCGGCGCCTGGTCTGGCCGATGAGCGTGCCGATGAGGCGCAACAGATCGCGTTGCGGATCGCGGCCGAACTCGGTGTCACCGGCGTGCTCGCAGTCGAATTGTTCGAGACCACCGATGCAACACTGCTCGTGAACGAACTGGCGATGCGTCCGCACAACTCGGGGCACTGGACGATCGAAGGTTCTCGCACGTCGCAGTTCGAGCAGCATCTGCGCGCAGTGCTGGACTATCCGCTCGGCGTAACCACGCTCACTGCCCCTGTCGTCGTCATGGCGAACCTGCTCGGCGGGCCGGACGACGTGGTGCCGAAGGGCGTCGACGAGCGGGTGCACCATTGCATGGCGCGCTGGCCCGATGTGAAGATTCACTTGTACGGAAAGGGTTTGCGTCCCGGACGCAAGATCGGCCACGTCACCGCTCTCGGAGACGACCTGGCTGCCGTGCGGGATCGGGCCCAGGCCGCCGCCGACTACCTCGTGAACGGAGACGGGCATGGCTGAGCCGCTGGTCGGCGTGATCATGGGCAGCGACTCGGACTGGTCGGTGATGAGCGCGGCCGCCGACGCACTGCGCGAGTTCGATGTCGAACACGAGGTGCGCGTCGTCTCGGCTCATCGAACGCCGCTGGACATGGCGTCCTACGCGCAGCAGGCCAGCGAGCGCGGCCTCAAGGTGATCATCGCCGGCGCGGGCGGGGCGGCTCACCTGCCCGGCATGGTGGCCGCGCTCACCCCACTGCCGGTGATCGGCGTGCCCGTCCCGCTGAAGCATCTGGACGGGATGGACTCGCTGCTCTCGATCGTGCAGATGCCCGCCGGCGTCCCGGTGGCCACGGTGTCGATCGGCGGGGCCCGCAACGCCGGACTGCTCGCCGTGCGCATTCTCGCCGCGTCGGATGAGTCGCTGACGCAGCGCATGATCGACTTCCAGGCGGCGCTTGCTGAGAGCGCGCGCGCAAAGGACGCCGCCCTCACCCAGTCGCTCCGTACGCTGCAGGAGTGAGTCTCCTGCGGCGCGTCCGCGCCGCGCCGCGCCGGTTGCTCGCCGCCGCCGTCGCGATCGTGCTGGCTGCCCTGGCCGTGACCGTTGCATCGCTGTCCGGCTCGGCTGCAGTCATCCATACGCAGGCAAGGTTCGTCTCGGGCACACCAGAAGATGGCCGGGCCGTGCGTCTCGACACCACCCTCTACCTGCCGGCCAGAACGCCTGCGCCGGCGGTGCTGCTGGCGCACGGCTTCGGCGGTTCGAAGGCCAGTGTGGCCAGCGACGCACGCGCACTCGCTCGGCGCGGGTACGTAGTTCTTGCTTATACGGCAAGGGGATTCGGCAAGTCCGATGGACTCATCCACCTCGACGCACCCGCCTTCGAGGTGCACGACGCCAGCCTGCTCGTCACGTACCTTTCGGTACTGCCCCAGGTGTCGCGAGACGGCGGCAAACCCGATATCGCGGTCGCAGGCTCCTCATACGGGGGCGCACTGGCCCTGCTGCTCGCGGGCACGGACGATCGGGTGCGGGCAGTGGGCGCCGACATCACCTGGAACAACCTGGCGCAAGCGCTGTTCCCCAACGCCGCCGGTGATCCGCCCGGTGTGTTCAAGAAGCTGTGGGCGGGTTTCCTGTTCCAGGCCGCGAACACCGGCCCTGCGTCGGACCCGGCATGCGGCCGGTTCGCGGCGCAGTTGTGCGCCGGCTACCAACAGGCGGCGCGGACCGGGCGGCCGAGCGCCGGGCTGCTCGCGTTGCTGCGAGCATCCAGCCCGGCCACGGTGCTGAGCAAGATCACCGCGCCCACCCTGCTCAGCCAGGGCGAGCAGGACGCGTTGTTCCCGCTGAGTGAGGCCGACGCCAACGCGCGCGGGATCGCCGCGAGCGGCACGCCGGTGCGGGTGCTGTGGCGAGCCGGGGGCCACGACGGGGTCGGCGGCACCGCTGAGGCGCTGCGCGCACTGACGGGCTGGTTCGACGACGTCTTCGCCGGTCGGGCGCACGGCAGCCAGCCGTTCGAGATCGCCGAGCAGGGTTCGGCGCTGTCGGCCGCGAGCGGCAGAACGGTCGACCGGACACTGCACGTCGACAGCTATCCGGGCCTGGCCGGCCACCCGGCGCTGCATCGCGCCGTCCCTGTGTCCGGCCCGCCGCAAACGATCGTCGCACCGGCCGGCGGCAATCCCGCGGCCATCACCAGCGTGCCGGTCCTCGGCCCGATCCTCGGCCAGGCCGCCGCGCTGCCCGCCCTGAGCGCACTTGGCACAATCCCCGGCCAGGCTGCTCAATTCGTTTCGAGACCACTCCCGTCCCGGCTGTTCATCGCCGGCGCCCCGACCGTCGTGCTCACGATCACGGCCCGCACGAGTACGGACGCGACCCTGTTCGTGGCCCTGCACGACCTGGCCTCGGACGGCACCGACGTGCTGCCGTCGAACCTCGTCGCCCCCCTGCACCTCAGCGGTCTGCGGCCGGGAACACCCCGCACGGTCACCGTCCAACTGCCCTCGATCATCCGCGACGTCGCCGCCGGCCACCGGCTGCGGCTGAGTGTCGCCACGACCGACTTGGCCTACCAACTGCCGGCCGACCCGCGCGCGTACACGGTCGCGCTGCAGCGTGGGAGTGCACCGATCTCTGTCCCCACGGCGCGCGGCCGGGTGGTTCGCCCGGGCCATCCCGCCGCCTGGCTGCTGACGGGAATCGTCGTGTGCCTGCTGACCGGGGCCGGCGTAGCGCTGGTGTTCCTCCGCCGGCGCCGCGCGCTGCACGCCGACCCGGAACTCGCCCTCGTACCCGTCTCGATCGCCGGTCTGGTCAAGAAGTACGCCGACGGGTATCGCGCGGTCGACGACGTCACGTTCCGCGTCGAGCGCGGGCAGGTAGTCGGCCTGCTGGGCCCGAACGGTGCCGGCAAGACGACGACCCTGCGGGTGCTGGTCGGACTGATCACGCCCACCGCCGGGACGATCCATGTGTTCGGCGAGCCGGTGGCGCCGGGTGCTGCCGTGTTGGCCCGGCTCGGCGCATTCATCGAAGGGCCGGGGTTCCTGCCGCACCTGTCCGGCCGGGAGAACCTGCTCTTGTACTGGGCTGCCTCCGGCCGGGCGGATGACGAGGCGGACTTCGACACGGCCCTGGACATCGCCGGGCTCGGCGCCTCGATCGACCGCCGGGTCAAGACCTACAGCCATGGGATGAAGCAGCGGCTCGGCATCGCGCAGGCCATGCTCGGTCTGCCCGAAGTCTTAGTTCTCGACGAGCCGACGAACGGCCTGGACCCGCCACAGATCGCTGAGATGCGCGAGGTGCTGCGGCGCTACGCCGACAGCGGGCGCACCGTAGTCGTCTCGAGCCATCTGCTCGCCGAGGTGGAGCAGACGTGCAGTCACGTTGTCGTCATGCACCGCGGCCGTCTCGTCGCAGCAGGTTCGGTGGCTGAGATCGCGGGTGCCGGTGGTGTGCAGTTGGCCGTCGACGACCCGGACCGCGCCACTGAGGTGCTGGCCGCGGCTGGCATCAATGCGCACGCAGTCCCGGCCCGGCGGGCACTCGAAGACGTGTTCCTGGACCTGGTCGGAGAGGACGCAACACCATGAGCGAGGCACCGACCCGCCGCGGCGTGCACGAACGGCTGGCCGTCCTTCCGCCGCCCGCAGCGCCGGCGTTCAACCCGCGCCGCACCCTGCGCCTGAGAGTCGAGTTCGTGCGCCAACTCAAGCGGCGGCGCACCCAGGGCGCGCTGGTCGTGCTGCTGGTGCTGCCCATCCTGATCGCGCTCGCCTTCAAGATCGGCGGCGACGCGTCGGGGGGGCCGGACCTGGTCGACCTGGCCACCACTGGCGCGGCCAACTTCGCGTTGTTCACCGAATTCGCATCCGTCGGGTTCCTGCTGGTCGTCATGGTGGCGCTGTTCTGCGGCGACACCGTGGCCAGCGAGGCGAACTGGGCGTCGTTGCGCTATCTGTTGGCGATGCCGGTGCCGCGGGCCAGGCTGTTACGGCAGAAGCTGGTCGTCGCATTGACCCTGAGCTTCGCGGCGAACCTGATCCTGCCCGCGTGGGGGCTGGCGGTCGGCGAGTTCTTCTTCGGCAGCGCCCCCTTCCAGTCGCCGCTGGGCGGCACGATCGGCTTCGGTGAGTCACTGGGCCGCTTGGGGATCGTCGTCGCCTACGCGTGCGGGCAGTCACTGGTCGTGGCAGCGCTGGCATTCCTGCTGAGCGTCACCGTCGACAACCCGCTCGGCGCGGTCGGCGGGGCGACCCTGCTCGTCGTGGTGTCGAACATCATCGACTCGATCACCGCCCTGGACCCGTACCGCCGGTTCCTGCCGACGCACTTCCAGTACTCGTGGCTCGACGCCCTCGGCCCGACGATCAGCTGGGACGACATGATGCGTGGCAGCGGCCTGGCCCTGATTTACGCGGCCGTCTTCTTCGCCCTCGCCTGGCTGCGTTTCGACCGCAAGGACATCACCAGCTAAGACTTCCCGTCGCAACGGGGTCAGGGGCGGCCGAGGGCGCGGTAGAGCCAACCGGCGGCCCGCCATTGGACGGGGTCGAGGACGTTGCGGCCGTCGACCAGGTTGCGGTGGGCGACCACCTTGCCGATCACCTCGGGCGACATCACCTTGAACTCGTCCCACTCGGTCAACAACATGATCAAGTCAGCGCCGGTGACGGCCTCGGTCAGGGACTCGACGTAGTGCAGCTCGGGATGGACGCGGCGGGCGTTGTCCATCGCCTGCGGGTCGTAGATGACTACCGTGCCGCCGCGGCGGCCCACCGAGGCGGCCACGTCCAGCGCAGGAGAGTCGCGGATGTCGTCGGAGTTGGGTTTGAACGCCGCGCCGAGCACCGCGACGTGCGTCCCGTGATAGGAGCCGTCGACGAGATCCAGCCCGATGTCGAC
>JBDTXT010000054.1:0-10562 GCA_040006035.1 Pseudonocardiales bacterium
GCGCCGATGCCGACCTCGAAGCGCACCTGGTCGTTGCCCTTACCGGTGCAGCCGTGCGCGACCGTGTCGGCGCCGTGGTACTTGGCCGAATCGACGAGGTGCTTGGCGATGATCGGCCGCGACAGGGCCGAGACGAGCGGGTAACGCTCGAGGTAGAGCGCGTTTGCCCGCAGCGCCGGCAGGCAGTACTCATCAGCGAACTCCTGCTTGAGGTCCAGCACCACCGACTCGACCGCACCGCACTCCAGCGCGCGCTGCCGGATGACCTCGAGATCCTCACCGCCCTGGCCGACGTCGGCGGCGACGGCCACGACCTCGGCACCGGTCTCGTCGGCGATCCAGCCGATGGCCACCGAGGTGTCGAGTCCGCCTGAGTACGCAAGGACGACGCGCCTGCTCATTCGTGTGTCTCCGATCAGAGGGTGTGCGGAAGATTGACGAGATGGTCGGCGAGCGCCTGGCCGCCGTCGACGTCGCGGGCTACGACGAGGATCGTGTCATCCCCCGCGACAGTGCCGAGCACCTGTGGCAGCCGGGCGCGATCCAGGGCGCTGGCCAGGAAATTCGCCGCCCCCGGCGGGGTGCGCAGCACCACGATGTTGCCGCTCGCCTCGGCCGCGTTGAGCAGCTCGCCGAGCAGTCGGGCCAGTCGTTGCGGTGGGTCGTCGCCTGCTGCGCGGGCGGCGAGGGGCGAGCCGTCCTCGGGGACGAAGTATGCGGGCATCCCGCCGTCGGCGGTGCGCAGCTTGACGGCCCCCAGCTCGTCCAGGTCGCGCGACAGGGTGGCCTGGGTGACGTGGAACCCGGCCACCTCCAGTGCGCGGGCCAGTTCGGCCTGGGAGCGCACCGCCTGCTGGGTGAGGACGGCGATGATCCTGGCCTGGCGGGCCGCCTTGGTGACCGGCCCGTTCAGTTCGTGGGCCGGTGACTCGACGTGACGCTTGGTCGCCATCAGCGGTGCTCCAGCAGCCAGGTCAGCAACGCCTTCTGCGCGTGCAGCCGGTTCTCGGCCTCGTCCCAGACAACGCTCTGCGGCCCGTCGATCACGTCAGCGGCGATCTCCTTGCCGCGGTAGGCGGGCAGGCAGTGCAGCACGATCGCGTCGTCGGCCGCGCGGCCCATCGCCTCGGCGGTGAGCGCGTAAGGCCGGAAAGGTGCCTCGCGCTCGGCCTGTTCGTCCTCCTGGCCCATCGAGACCCAGGTGTCGGTGGCCAGGATGTCGGCTCCATCCAGAGCGGCGGCCGGGTTGTCGGTGATCATGACCGAGCCACCGGTGGCCGCGGCGATGCGTTGCGCGTCGGTGACTATCGCCGGGTCAGGGTGGTAGCCGGACGGGCCGGCGACGCGAACGTGCAGGCCGGCGGCCGCGCCGCCGAGCAGGTACGAGTGGGCCATGTTGTTCGCAGCGTCGCCCAGGTAGGCCAGATGCAGGCCGGCGAGGCGCTTCTTGTGCTCCCGCACGGTCTGCAGGTCGGCCAGGATCTGGCACGGGTGGAACACGTCGGTGAGCGCGTTGACGACGGGCACCGGGCTGATCGAGGCCATCTCCTCGATGCGCTCCTGGCCGAAGGTGCGCCAGACGATCGCCGCGACCTGCCGGCCGAGCACGCGGGTCGTGTCGGCGATCGACTCGCGCACCCCGATACCGGCGAGCCTGCCGTCGACGGTGACCGGGTGGCCGCCGAGTTCGGCCACGCCGACCGAGAAGGACAGCTGGGTGCGCAGCGTCTGCTTGTCGAAGATGAGCGCGACCGCCTGCGGCCCGGCGAGCGGCCGGTAGCGGTGCCGGTCTGCCTTCATCGCATCGGCGAGGTCGAGGACCTCACCCAGTTCGGCCGGGCTGAGGTCGTCGTCGCGCAGGAAGTGGCGGGTCATCCGGCTACCTCATCCAGGGCTCGGCTCAGCAGCGGCATCGCTTCCTCGACGTCAGCCTCGGTGAGGATGAGCGGCGGCGCGACCCGGATCACGTCGGGCTTGACGGCGTTGACGAGCAGACCGTTGCGGCGGGCGGCCGCCTCGATCGTGGCGGCGTGCGTGCCGCTCAGCACGAGCGCCTGCCAGAGTCCGCCGCCGCGGGAGCCCTGCACGAGCGGGCTGTCGAGGCCGGCCAGCTCGTGGGCCAGGTAGGCGCCGACGCGCTTGACCTGCTCGAGCAGTTCGTCTTCAGCGATCGTGTCCAGGACCGCCAGCGCGGCAGCGCAGGAGACCGGGTTGCCGCCGAACGTGCTGCCGTGATCGCCCGGTGCGAACAGCTCGCCGGCCGGGCCGAGGCCGATGCAGGCGCCGATGGGCAGCCCGCCGCCCAGGCCCTTGGCCAACGTGATCACATCCGGGCGGACGCCCTCGGCCAGGCTGGCGAACCAGTTGCCGGTGCGCCCGATGCCGCTCTGGACCTCGTCGACGACCAGCAGCGCTCCGGTGGCGTCACATGCGTCGCGCGCCGCCTGCAGGTAGCCGACCGGTGCCGGCAGCACGCCGCCCTCGCCCAACGTCGGTTCGACGAACACCGCCGCGGTGCGGTCGGTCACCGCGGCCCGCAGGCCGTGGACGTCGCCGAACTCGACGAAGGAAACCGGGCCGGGCAGCGGCTCGAAGGGTTCGCGTTTCGCGGGGTTGCCGGTGATCGCCAGCGCGCCGAGGGTCCGGCCGTGGAAGCTGCCCCTGGCGGCGACGATCTGCAGCCGCCCGCCGGCCGGGTCGAGCAGGCGACCGTGCTTGCGCGCCAGCTTGATTGCGCATTCGTTCGCCTCGGCGCCGCTGTTGGCGAAGAACACCCGGCCCGGCAGCCCGAGCAGTGCGACCAGTCGCTCAGCCAGCTGCACGCCCGGCTCATGGATCGCGAGGTTGGAGGTGTGGGCCACCCGGCTGACCTGATCGCGCACTGCGGCGACGATCGCCGGGTGCGCGTGGCCGAGCGATGACACTGCTATCCCGCCGACGAAGTCCAGGTACTCGCGGCCGTCGGTGTCCCACACCCGCACGCCGGCACCTCGGTCGAGTGCGATCGGCGGGGTGCCGTAGTTCGGCATCATGACCGCCTCCCAGCGTTGCTCGAGGGTCATGACGTCTCCTTCGCGGGTTGGACCATGGTGCCGATGCCCTCGGAGGTGAAGACCTCAAGGAGCAGCGCGTGCGGTACCCGTCCGTCGAGGACGTGGGCGCTGGTCACGCCCCCCTCGACTGCCCGCACGCACGCCTCCATCTTCGGCACCATCCCGCTGGACAGGGTGGGCAGCAGCGCGGCGAGCGCGGCGACGTCAATCTCGCTGACGATCTCGTCGCTGACCGGCCAGTCGGCGTAGAGGCCCTCGACGTCGGTGAGCACGACCAGCTTCTCGGCACCGGCTGCGACCGCGATCGCGGCGGCGGCGGTGTCTGCGTTGACGTTGTAGGACAGGCCGTCTGTGCCGCGAGCGACCGTCGCGATGACCGGGATACGCCCCGCATCGAGCAGGGCGTGCACCGTGGCGGGGTCGACCGCGACCACGTCACCGACCTGGCCGATGTCGACCTGCTCGCCGTCGACGAACGCGTGCCGGCGCGCGGCCGTCAGCAGCCCGCCGTCCTCACCGGACAGCCCCACCGCCATCGCGCCGTGGTCGTTGATGAGGTTCACGACGTCGCCGTTGACCTGGCCGACGAGAACCATCCGGACGACCGCCATGGCCTCGGGCGTGGTGACCCGCAGCCCGCCGCGGAACTCGGACTCGATGCCCAGCCGGCGCAGGTGCTCGGTGATCTGCGGTCCGCCGCCGTGCACGACGACCGGCCGCAGCCCGGCGTAGCGCAGGAACACGATGTCCTCGGCGAAGGAGCGTTGCAGCTCCGGGCTGGTCATGGCGTTGCCGCCGTACTTGACCACGACGATCTTGCCGTGGAAGCGCTCGAGCCAAGGCAGCGCGTCGACGAGGACCGCGGCCTTGGCCAACGCTTGGGCGCGGGAGGTCATGACGAGTAGGCCGAGTTCTCTTCGACGTACGCGTGGCTGAGGTCGTTGGTCCAGATCGTCGCATCGCTGTCGCCGGAATGCAGGTCGACCAGGATCTGCACGTCGCGGCCGGTCAGGTCGACCAGGCTGCGGTCCTCCCCTGGCGCACCGCCCCGGCATACCTGCACGCCGTTGATTGCGACGTCGAGCTCGTCCGGCTCGAACACGGCACCGGTGGTGCCGATGGCCGCCAGCACGCGGCCCCAGTTGGGGTCGTGACCGAACAGGGCGCACTTGAGCAGATTGTTGCGGGCGATCGAGCGGCCCACCTCGACCGCGTCGTCGTCGCTGGCCGCGCCGGTCACCTGCACGGCGACCTCCTTCGTGGCCCCCTCGGCGTCGGCGAGCAGTTGGCGGGCCAGGTCGAGACACACGTCGTCGAGGGCGCGGGTGAAGTCGGCCAGCTCTGGCTGCGTGCCGCTCGCGCCGCTGGCCAGCAGGACAACCGTGTCGTTGGTCGACATGCAGCCGTCGGCGTCGACGCGGTCGAAGCTGAGCCGGGTGGCCGCGCGCAGCGCCTGGTCGAGCGTCGGTGCGTCGACGAGCGCGTCGGTGGTGAGGACGCAGAGCATCGTGGCCAGGCCCGGCGCCAGCATGCCCGCGCCCTTCGCCATGCCGCCGATCGTCCAGCCTGCCGGATGGGCGAGCGCAGCCTGCTTGGCCACGGTGTCGGTGGTGCGGATCGCGTCTGCCGCTTCGGCCCCGCCATCGCCGCTCAGGCCCGCGGCGGCGACGGCTATACCGGCGAGGAGCAGCGGCATCGGCAGTCGCTCGCCGATCAGGCCGGTGGAGCAGACGGCGACCTCACCCGCGCCGATGCCGAGCGTGGCAGCAACCTGCTCCGCGGTGCGGTGCGTGTCGGCGAATCCGGCCGGGCCGGTGCAGGCGTTCGCGCCGCCGGCGTTGAGGATGACGGCGCGGACCCGGCCGTCAGTGATCACCTGCTGCGACCAGAGCACCGGCGCCGCCTTGACCCGGTTGGCGGTGAACACCGCGGCCGCGGCGTCGCTCGGGCCGTCGTTGACCACGAGTGCCACGTCGAGCGCGCCACTCACCTTCAGGCCCGCAGCGACTCCGGCGGCGCGAAAGCCCTTCGCGCTGGTGACGCTCACGGTGCGATCCCGTCGATCGACAGGCCGGCCGTCTCGGGCAGGCCGAGCATCAGGTTGGCGTTCTGGATGGCCTGGCCGGCCGCGCCCTTGCCGAGGTTGTCGATCGCACAGGTGACGATCACGCGGCCGGAGTCGATGTCGATGCTCGCCTGCAGGTGCGCGGAGTTGGAGCCCGCCGTGGCCGCGGTCCGCGGCTGCTGCCCTTCCGGCAACACGTGCACGAACGGCTCGCCGTCGTACGCGGTGGTCAGGATTGCGCGGATGTCAGCGTTCGAGACGTTCCCGGATGGTCGGACGGTCACCGCGGCCAGGATGCCCCTCGGCATCGGAGCCAGGATCGGGGTCATCGACACGCTCATTGCGCCGGTCGCCTGCTTGATCTCGGGTACGTGCTGGTGGGCGCCGACCTTGTAGCCGGACACGTCACCGATCACCTCGCTGGCCAACAGGTTCATCTTGGCCGAGCGTCCCGCGCCCGAAGTGCCGCTGGCCGCCACCACGACCACGTCGTCCGGCTGGGCGATGCCTGCCGCGATCAGCGGGGCGAGGGCCAGGATCGTGGCGACCGCGTAGCAGCCGGTGTTGGCGACCCGGTCCGCCGCCGCGATGGCCTGGCGCGCCCCGGGTAGTTCGGGCAGGCCGTAGGTCCAGACACCTGGGTGGGCGCCGCCGTAGTAGCGCTCGTAGACGGATGGGTCGGCCAGGCGGTGATCGGCGCCGAGGTCGACGACCTTCTGCTGCTGCTGCGACGGAAGCTGGGCCGCGAACGCGCCCGAGGCTCCGTGGGGCAAGGCGAGAAAAACCAGGTCAGCGCCGCTGAGCGCCTCGGGCGTCGTGTCGGTGAACGTCAGGCCGGCCAGCGACCGCAACTGCGGATGGATGCTCTGCACGAGTTCGCCCGCGTTGCTGTGGGCGGTCGCGGCGATGACGTCGAGGTCGGGGTGGCCCGACAGCAGCCGCAGCAGCTCGCCTCCGGCGTAGCCGCTAGCGCCCGCGACGGCGACCCGGTATCCCATCTGCACGATTATGCACTAGGCCGCAACTTCATACATGGGTGGGTGGCAGGATGACCAGTCGTGGAACCCAGAGCCGTAGCCGAGGACGTGCTGGCCGAGCAGATCAGCTACTACCGTCACCGGGCCGCCGAGTACGACGTGACGTCCTACCGCGATCTGGCCTTCGCCAGGCAACGCATCGACCAGGTGCTGACCGACCTGGCGCCGACCGGCCGAATCCTGGAACTCGCCTGTGGCACCGGGATGTGGACCCAGGCACTCGCCCGGTGGACTGATGACCTGACGGCCCTCGACTCCGCCCCGGAAGCGATCGCGATCGCGCGCACGAGGTGCCCGGACTCGGTGCGGTTCGTCGAGACTGACCTGTTCCAGTGGCGCGCGGACGGCCGGTACGACACGGTCTTCGTCGGGTTCTTCCTGTCGCACGTGCCGTCGCTGCGCCTGGATGGATTGTTCGGGGAAATCGGGCGCGCACTGGCCCCAGGTGGCCGGGTGTTCATCGTCGACGAGCATGTCGGGGTCGAGCGCCCTGAACTACGCGTTGCCGGCCAACCGGACGTAGCGACGCGCACGCTGGCCGATGGCTCAACGCACCGGTTGATCAAGGTCTTTCTCGACCCTGAGCAGCTCACTGCCCGACTGGCGACCCTGGGCTGGCAGGCGAGCTTCGAGATCGACGAGGACTGGGTGATCGGCGAGTTGTGCCGCTAGCCCGTCGGCGTGATCATCTCGGTGAGTGATCCGGTGCGCTCTACTCAACGCTCAAGCGCGCAGGGTCGCGCCGGTCGCGGCCGCGGCGGCGGCGACGGCCGCGTCGCGGGCAAGTGACGCCTCGTCGACGGTGAGCGTGCGGTCGGGCGCGCGAAAGCGCAACGCGAAGGCCAGGGACTTGCGCCCGGACTGCCGCAGGGTGTCGTCGGTGTAGACGTCGAACAGCCGAACCGACTCGAGCAGCTCACCCGCGCCAACACGTACGGCGGTCTCTACTTCCCCGGCCGGGACGGATTCGTCCACGACCATCGCGATGTCGAGCAGCACGGGTGGATACGTGGACAGCGTCCCAGCGCAGGCCGGCGCCGGCGCCTCGAACGCGTCGAGGTCGAGTTCCATGGCACAGGTGCGCTCGGGCAGCCCCAACGCAGTGGTGACGCGCGGGTGCAGCTCACCGGCGTGGCCGATGACCCGCTCGCCCAGTAGGAGCGCCGCGCAGCGGCCCGGGTGCCACGGCGCCACGTCGGCGGCCCGGACGTTGATCTCGGCGCGGGCCGCGGCGGCGATCGCGCGCGCGGCGTGGATCGCGTCGGCCCAGGTTGCGGGCTCACCGGGGCCCCACCAGCCCTTCGGCACGCGGTCGCCACTGAGCACCACCGCGGCGTGGCGCGGCTGATCGGGCAACGCGGCGTCGAGTGCGGCCAACTCGGTGTCGCTGGGCCGGTGATCCACCGCGGGACGGGGGGGTGCCGGGGCATCCGGACGAGGCAGGTAGATCAGCCCCAACTCGTACAAGGCCAAGTTGCGGTTGCCGCGGCCGATGTTGCGCTGCAGCGTGAGGAGCAGCCCGGGCAGCAGCGAGGTGCGCAGTTCCGGGTCCGCCTCGGACAGTGGGTTGGCCAACCGCGCAGCGCGGCGCCGCGGGTCGTCAGGCGCCAGGCCGAACGCGTCGTGGATCGTCGGCGCCACGAACGGATAGCTGAGCACCTCGGTGAATCCGTCAGCGGCTAGCGAGCGCGACACGGCCCGCCGCATGGTCTGCTCCGCCGTCAGACCGCGCCCCGGGGGCGGGGTAGGCAGCAGCGACGGGATCTTGTCGTAGCCCTCGAGGCGGACGATCTCTTCGATCAGGTCGGCCGGATCGCTGAGATCCGGGCGCCACGGCGGGGGCGTCACCTGCAGCACGTCACCGCCATCGACTGAGCAGCCGACCTCGAGCAGCCGGGTAACCGCCACCTCGCGCTCGATCGGCATCCCGGCCAATGCAGCGGCGCGGGCCGCATGCAACGTGATCAACGGGAACGACGGACCGTCGCCCGCCACTGTGTAGCCAGGTGCCGCGGCGGCGCCGCCGTGCTCGACGAGCAGGTCGACGCAGCGCTGCAACGCGACACCGGCGATCGCCGGGTCGACCCCTCGCTCGAAGCGTTTGGACGCCTCGCTCGGCAGCTTGTGCCGGCGCACCGTGCGGGCGATCGAGGCCGGGTCCCAGTGTGCGGCTTCCAGCACGATTTCTGTGGTGGCGGCGTCGATCTCGGTTGAGACACCGCCCATTACCCCGGCCAGGGCAATGGGGCCGGAGCTGTCGGTGACCACGAGGTCGTCGGGGTCGAGCGCGCGGACCGCGCCGTCGAGCGTGGTGAGTCTCTCGCCCGTCCGCGCGCGGCGCACGCCGATCGGGCCGGACAACTTCGACCGGTCGAATGCGTGCAGCGGCTGCCCGGTCTCGAGCATCACGTAGTTGGTGACGTCGACGGCCAGCGAGATCGAGCGCACGCCGGACTGCCGCAGGCGGCGGGCCATCCAGGCGGGCGTCGCGGCGCTCGGGTGCAAGCCGGTGATCACCCGCGCCGAGAACTGGTCGCAGCCGGCCGAGTCGTCCATGGCGATCTCGTAAGCACCACCGTCGATCTCGGGCAGGAGGACCTCGATGTCGTGGAACGGCACGCCGAGTGCAGCGGAAGCCTCGCGGGCCAACCCGCGCACCGACAGGCAGTAACCCCGGTCCGGGGTGACCGCGATGTCGAGCACGGCGTCGCGCAGGCCGAGCACGTCGACCGCGGCATCGCCGGGAGTCGCCGACCCGGCGGGCAGCACCAGGATGCCCGCATGCTCGTCGCCCATCCCGAGCTCTCGGACCGAGCAGATCATCCCGTCCGAGACATGCCCGTAGGTCTTGCGGGCTGCGATCTCGAAGCCGCTGGCGAGCACAGCACCGGGAAGCGAAGCCACGATCAGGTCACCGGCCGCGAAGTTCGCCGCGCCGCAGACGATCCCGCGTGGCTCGCCCTCGCCGACGTCGACCTGGCACCACCGGATGGTCTTGCCGTTCGTCTGCGGCTCGTCGTCGTAGGACAGCACCCGGCCGACGACGATCGGCCCGGATAAGCCATCGGCGGCGGCGTCGACGCGCTCGACCTCGAGCCCGACGCGGACCAGCGCGTCGCCCAGCTCACGTGCAGACAGACCCTCAGGCAGTTCGACGTGCTCTGCCACCCAACTCACCGGCGCGCGCATCAGGCCTCCACCCCGAAGCCAGCAGTGAACCGGACGTCGCCGTCGACCAGGTCACGCATGTCCGCAACCCCGTTGCGGAACATGACCGTGCGCTCAATACCCATGCCGAAGGCGAAGCCGGAGTAGCGCTCCGGGTCGATGCCGCAGGCGACCAGCACCCGCGGGTTCACCATCCCGCAGCCGCCCCACTCGATCCAACCCTCGCTGTTGCAGGTTCGGCAGGGCCGCTGCGGGTTGCCCACCGAGTCGCCGCGACAGACGAAACAGACCAGGTCGACCTCGGCACTGGGCTCGGTGAACGGGAAGTAGGAGGGCCGCAGGCGGGTATCGATGTCGGGGCCGAACATCTCGTGCGCGAAGTGGTCGAGCGTCCCCTTGAGATGGGCCATCGTGATGCCCTCGTCGATTGCGAGCCCCTCGACCTGGTGGAACACCGGCGTGTGGGTGGCGTCGAGTTCGTCGGTACGGAACGTCTTGCCCGGGCAGATGACGTAGATGGGCGGGGTGCGGGTCAACATGGTGCGGGCCTGTACCGGCGAGGTCTGGGTGCGCAGCACGAGCCCGGAGTCCTCGCTCTCGACGAAGAACGTGTCCGAAAGGGATCGCGACGGATGATCGACGCCGATGTTGAGGGCGTCGAAGTTGTACCACTCGGCTTCGACCTCGGGGCCTTCTGCGACCTCGTAGCCCATCGAGGTGAACACGTCGGCGATGCGTTCCGGGAGGCTGGTGAGCGGGTGCCGCGCGCCCACCGGATGACGGCCGGTGGGCAGGGTGACGTCGACGGCCTCGTCGGTGAGCACCCGCGCGTCGCGCTCGGCCTCCAGCTCGGCCTGCCGGCCGGACAGCGCCTGGTTCACCTGCGCCCGTGCGGCACCGACGCGCTGCCCGGCGGCGGCCTTCGCGGCCGGCGGCAGCGCGCCGATCTCGCGGTTGGCCAGCGCCAGCGCGGACCGGTCGCCCGCGTGGGCCAACCGGGCCAGCTTCAGTTCGTCCAGCGAGGCCGCCGCGGCGATCGCGGCTAGCGCGTCATCGACGTTGGACTGCAGCGCGGCGGACTGCAGGGCACTCACCTCGACCGGGTCGAAGCTCGAATTGGCGGGCATGGTGTCCATTCTGGCGGGTACGGCCAGCCGGATTTCGGCAAGGGCAGAACCGGCGGTGCCGCCCCGGATTTCGCGTGGCGGCACCGTGACGAGATGCGACGTCAGGCCTCGG
>JBDTXT010000055.1:0-10556 GCA_040006035.1 Pseudonocardiales bacterium
GGTCCCTAAGAGCAGGTTCCCCACCGCGGCGGTGTACGGCAACACGCCCAATGCCTCGCTGCGGCTGATCACCTGTGGTGGACAGTTCGACGCATCGGCGGGCAACTACCTGGATAACATCATCGCCTACGGTGCCCTGGTATCGCTGCGTCACGGTTAGCTTCGGCTCGAACGCCGGCGGCGGAGGGCGTGGGTGCCCGCCTATGGATCGCGTCGGGCCCGATTGCTGGTGACCACCGTCGAGTCGTTGGAAAGATTGATACACAGCACGCCATCGTCCAGGTAGCCGACCCAACGTCGGCTGACAGTTGTGTCGACCTCATAGTGGCGGAGGAAAGCCATGGCCGATATGACGAACGGCCCACTCGGCGACGACGTCGCCGGCCTTAGTGGGTAGGCGTGGGCGCCGTTTGGAGCGACCGGTCGAAGTCCGATGATGCGCTGCTCGCGATCGAACAAAAGTTCGACAGCGACGGCGGAGTGCAGCGCAGCGTGTGCTGCCCTGTTCAGCGAAATCGCGCCGCGCTTCTGCACGGTGACCAGCGGTTGGGAGTTCAGGGGCGCCAGGTCTCGACTGAAGACTTCAAAGTCGGACATGGCGCCTTTCCGTGATTGGGGTACGGCCCTTCGACGTGCGGCCCGAACTGCCATCGGCTGGTCCTCTCGTCTATTCGTGACGCGGGGGCGGCCGGGTTTCCTGCACAGGTGACTCGTGAGCAGCATCACGTCTTCCTGCCCTGCGCGCAGCATCAGCGGCCGGAAGTGGGCGCATATCTCCGCCGATGCTGAATTGATCAGCGCGGCGCCGTCGCAGGGCTCGGGTCAGACCAGCCGCGGGCCGGTTCCGGGCCCGATGCTTTCGATGATGGCCGTGGCAGCGGTGGGCAGGTCACTGCGGGCGTCGGTGGCCTGTCGGCGTAGTTCGTCCTGGGCCTGCTCGTGGGTGCGGCCCCAGGCGATCAACACGCCGATCGCCTGGTTGACGAGGGAGAACACGACCAATCCGCTGGGTGTGGCCTTACCGGCGGGGTCGTGTTCGTGGGTGTGCTGATCGAGGGTGAAGGCGCTCAGGGGCAGGCTGAGTGCCCAACTCAGGTCGGCAGCGAGGTCGGTGAACGCCCCGGCGTGGCCCGCATACAGGACCAGCGCGCTGCCGGGCGCCGCCGCGCAGATGAGCGGCAGTGGGATGAATAGCGAGCCGTGCGCGTCGCCGGGGGAGCCCGAGTCCCGCCACCTGGTCAGACAAACCCGCCCGGCGCCCGTTGTCTCGATCGTGATCCTCAGACCGAGGTAGGACTCCGCCACACGGGTCAGGTCATCACTGAGGCGGCGTAGTTCGGCGTCCAAGTCCACGTCGGGGTCATCGAGGGCCTGGCTGAGTTGTGCCAGCTCAGCGAGCAGGACGCGGTGCGTTTGCATGGCATGCTCCGGACGGACGCCCCATGTGCGTCGAGTCTTGTGCCAGGCCCGGTCGCGGCGAGTCGCCGCGGGCCGGTGGCTAACGTCAGGGACGAGGCGGCGGGAACCCCGATCCGAAGCTCGGTAGTTGCCACGGTACGCCAGTGCGTGAACGGCGTATCCGGTTGCCCGGCTGCCTCGGTGGGCATCGTTGCCGGTCGAGGGCCACGCCAGTATCCGAAGTGTTCACTGTCGCGCTGTGGAGGATGTGATCTGGGTCGCTTTGTCAGAGCGTTGTGTTGAAATCGGGTCGCCCCGTTCGACGTAGTCAAGAGAGACTGCCGGCTTCGGTGGTCACGACGAGACAGCGGACGAAGGAGCACCTCGATGAGTACAGGTACGCCGCCTGCGATGTCCAAGCCACAGGGCGCCGCGCCCGACCCTCGGCGCTGGAAGGCGTTGGGCGTGCTCGGCCTGATCCAGTTCATGCTGATCCTTGACGTCACCGTGGTGAATGTCGCGTTGCCACGGATCCAGCACGACCTGGGCTTCTCGCAGCCTGGGCTGGCGTGGGTCGTGAACGGCTATGTCCTGATGGCCGGCGGTCTGCTGCTGCTCGGCGGGCGGCTGGCCGACATCCTGGGTCGGCGGCGGCTGTTCCTGCTCGGCGTCGGACTGTTCGCGATCGCCTCGGCCACCTGCGGGGCGGCCGTCAACCCGGGGATGCTCGTCGCGTCCCGCTTCCTGCAGGGTGCCGGTGAGGCACTGGCCGCGCCGGCCTCGCTCGGGCTGATCGCGCTGCTGTTCCCCGACCCGCGTGAACGGATGAAGGCGCTGGGTCTGTGGGGCGGTATCGCGGGGCTCGGCGGCACGTCCGGCACCGTGATATCCGGCCTGCTGGTCGATCTTGCGTCATGGCGCTGGATCTTCTTCATCAACCTGCCGGTCGCGCTCGCTGCGCTGGTGATGGTGCCGCGGCTGGTTTCGGAGAGTCGGATGGTCCGCGAGGCGCAGCGCCCGGACTACGCGGGCGCGCTCACCGGCACCGGCGGATTGATCGCGGTGGTCGACGGGCTGTTACAGGCCGCCACTCATCCGTGGGGCTCGGTCCAGGTGCTCCTGCCGCTGCTGGGCGGGTTGGCGTTGCTGGCGCTGATGGTGTGGATCGAGATGCGGTCTGACGCTCCGCTGATCCCGCTGGAATTCTTCGCTAACCGCACCCGCGTCGTCACGAACTTCGTCACGCTGTTCTTCTCCTCGGCGTTCTTCAGCTACTTCTTCCTGCTGACACTGTTCGAGCAGTTGGTGCTGGACTACTCCCCGCTCAAGGGCGGCCTGTCCTACCTGCCCTTCGGCATCAGCATCGGCATCGGTATCGGCCTTGGCACGGCACTCATGCCGCGAACCGGAGTCAAGCCGCTGCTCGCCGCCGGCTTCTTCAGCTGCGCCGTGGGGTTGCTGCTCACCAGCGGCATCGACGTCCACTCCTCCTACGCCAGCGGCGTGCTGCCCGGCATGATCGTGCTCGGCCTCGGCTCCGGCATCAGCTTCCCGGCGATCAGTAACGCCGCCCTGCACGGGGTCACCGGTCAAGATTCCTCGCTCGCTTCGGGCGTTCAGAGCGCCATGCAACAGGTCGGCGGGGCGATCGGGTTGTCTTGCCTCGTCACCCTCGGGCTCCGCCACGCCGCCGGCGAGATCCGGCACGGCGTGCTCCCCGGCATCGCACTGACGCACGGCTACGTCCTCGCGTTCCGCGTCGGCGCCGTACTGCTGATCATCGGCGGCGTGCTCGTCCTCGCGTTGCTCGAGCACGTCACCGTTGCGCCGCGCTCGCCCGAACTCGAAATCGACCCCGAGCCGGCCGCACTCGGCTGACACTGCGCCGCGCGGCTCGGAACCCAACCGCTTGTCTCATGTACGTTCCGCGACCGCGTATGCGACCGTGCTGAGGTGCAGACTGTATTTGAGGCCATGGGTGACGAAGCGGGTGTGCTTCGCCTCGCCGCTGCGTGGCATCGCCGGGTCATGGCCGACGACGTGGTGGGTCATGCGTTCAGTCACGGCTTCCATCCGCATCACACCGAGCGGCTGGCGGCATATTGGGGCGAGGCGCTCGGCGGGCCGCCGACCTATTCGCTCACCTACGGCGACGAGACCTCGGTCGTTCGCATGCACAGCGGGAACGGGCAGCACCAGGAAATGGACGAGCGTGCGATCGTGTGCTTCGACCAGGCGCTGATCGACGTCGGACTCGACGAGAACGAACCGCTTCGCCAGGTGCTGCATGACTATTTCGAGTGGGCCACCACCACGACCATGGGCCGGTATCACGATTCGGCTGATGACGTCCCCGACGGTCTTTCCATTCCGCGCTGGTCTTGGGAAGGCTCGCAGAGCTGACCTGCCCGCTGCCCGGCTCCTCCCTACCGGTGCGACTCGGCCCCGCTCACGTCACTTGGATGACGACCTTGCCCTTCGCGTGACCCGCCTCGACCGCTGCGATCGCGTCGGCGGCGTGGTCGAGATCGAGTACGTCCTCGACGTGCGGGTCCAGCTTTCCGTCGGCGACCAGGGCGCTCACGATCTCGAGGACGTGGCGACCCCTGTCGCGCTCGATCAGGTGGCCGCCGACCTCTCCCGCGGTCGTAGGGTCGCCCGCAGTGATGAGTTTGGAGCGATCGGTGAGTAGGCGGGCGATAGCGCGCAGACTCTCGCCGCCGGCCAGGTCGAAGATCGCGTCGACGCCGTCGGGCAGCAGGGCACGCACCCGATCGGCCACCCCCTCGCCTTTCGCGACCAGGGTGGCGCCGAGAGACTCAACGAGCGCCTGCTTGTCGGCCCCCGCGACACCGATCACGTTGACACCCAGGTCACGTGCGAGCTGCGCTGCCGCCACGCCGACGCCGCCACTGATGCCGTTGATCAGCAGGCTCTGCCCGGGCTGGAGCCGGAGTTGGGTAACGCCGTCGTACGCGGTCGCGCCGGCCACGGCCAAGGTCGCCGCATCGGTGAACGTGACGTTCGGTGGCTTGGCTGCGCTGGCATCTGCGACGAGCAGGGTGTATTCGGCGTACCCTCCCGACCCGGGCGCAACGGTACCGAGAACCTCGTCGCCGACGGTGAATCCATCCACGTCCTGGCCAACCTCGCGGACCACGCCGGACACCTCTGATCCGAGCACGCCCGGCAGGTTCTCCGGATCAGTCGGCCCGTACTGCCCGGAGCGGATCTTCCAGTCGACCGGATTCACCCCGGCCGCGCGCACCTCGACCAGGAGCTCACCAGGTAGCGGCGAAGGCATCTCCAGCTCGAGGAACTCCTGCACCTCTGGCCCGCCGTTGCTGCGGTAGCCGAACGCCCGAAACATGATCGTCCCCTTCGCCGACAACGTTGTGTCTTGACGATATAGGCCGACCGGCAGCGCGCAGACGGTGCTGGTCGCGTTCGGCCGAAACGGGGACACCCGCGCAGCTCACCATTCCCGGCGATGTCGATCTAGTGGGGACGAAGCCGAGTCGCACGTCGCGGTTCGGCCGAGGCCGCTCGAGGCGAAGATCAGCGCCTCGCCCGAGGACGCAGCTGCGGTCTATCGGCACCGGACGAGCAGTCCCTGTTCGGTGACACTCGCGAACATTACGAGCAAGCGTCAGCGGGTGGCCTCGGCCTCGTCCACCGTGAACTCAGCGGCCGGGTTGGCTTCGAGTCGCTCGTCGGGAATTGGACGGCCGGATCGGAGCGATTTTCCGTATTCCCCAGCCGTGAGACGTTCTTCAGCCCGGTCGAGCGCGGCAAGGCGTTCGTGCAAGCTGGCCGCGACGGCGTCGTCGACGCCCTCGGTGGTCAGCGGCTGTGCAGAATCGGCGGAGTCTCCGATGTCCTGCTCGGCCGTGCGATCGTCTTGTCCTGCGCTGGAGGTATCACGGAGCAGGCGTTGCACCGCTGCCCGCTCGGCTTCTATCAACGTTCGTGCTCGCGCTTCGTCCATAGCGACGTCGGTGCTCCTCTCGGTCGGCTGGCCCAGACCCGGGCCCGCGTCGCCCGCAGCGTGAGGACGACTCGTGACTCGCCGGGCCTGTCCATTTGCTCGCAGACCGACGCCGTGCTCGGCAGGATGAACAGGCTATCTTGCCTCGTCCTCATGCAGCCTCGCGGGATCATGCTCACCCAGCAGCTTGCCTGAAGTCGATGCACCCCCTACCCGGGCCTCCGCGACTGGATCGCGTGGTGCGAGCCAACCGATTGACGAATTCGTGGGTAGATAGGGTGTGGCGGCTTTCGGTGAGGAGACGGTGATCGCCGCCGAACTGACGCGTTCATCAGTGGATTCGGCTGATGCGTTCGCGCTATGGGTTCGTCCGCACTGGGATGACCTGAATCGACTTGCTCGCCGGCTGTGCGGGATGGACTGCGCGGACGACGTCGTGCAGGAAGCGCTCAGTGCGGCCTGGCGAAAGCGTGCCCAGTTCGACCCCGTGCGCGGTAGTGCCAAAGCGTGGCTGATGGCAGTGGTCGCCGACCAGGCCCGTAAGCAGCACCGTCGCAAACGGCCAGCGGTGGAACTCACGGCTTCCGTGGGCGCCCCGGCGGGCGTGGACGAGGAGTCGCGGATCGACATCGATGCGGCGCTGGCTCGCCTCACCCACCGGCAGCGCCTGGCGGTGAGCTTGTATTACTACCTTGGCCTTCCGGTCGGCGAGATCTCCGCGGTCATGTCGTGTTCGCCCGGGACAGTGAAGTCCACCTTGTCCGACGCTCGCAGGCTGCTGCGGGTGAGTTTGGGAGATGAGTACGCGTGAGTATCGATGAGCTGATGCACCAGGACGCGGTCAGCTGGAATGCGACGCAGCCACCGATCGGTGACTTCGAAGACGCGTGGGCGGCGGCCGCGTCGCGCGATGCGCCCAGACCGCGAGCTCGGTCGCTGGCTGTGTTGGGTGCGGTGGCTGCCGTCGCCGTGGTTGTCACCGGGGTCGTCATTGCCGTCGGTCCGAGCAAGCACGATCGAAGCCGCCCTGTGCGTCCCGCTCCGGCCGCGGTGAGGTGTCAGGACGACTTCACGGTTGTGTCGACCAGCTACGCATCCGTGCCGGGGACGTCAGCCCAGAATATGGTCGTCCAGCTGAGTTACCGAGGTACCCGGCCGTGCTCGATCAGTCCTTACGGCCCGTTGGCCGAACTAGTCGATGCACGGGGAACCGTCGTGGGCAGCGCTTCGCACACCACTATGGAAGGCCGCAGGGAAATCGCGGTCAATCCCACCGATTGGGTCATCGTCCGACTGCGCTGGACGCCAGCCTGTTCAGCCGCTGCAGGCCGCGTCGCTACGGTGAGACTTCACCTTGGTGTCTTGGTCGACCCAGCCGGGCCGGGGGTAGTGGCCGCGGTGCCCGGAGGCTATCGACCACCGTGCGATCGCGCGGCGCTCCCGGGCGGTATCTCCGGATTCGTCGAGACGCCAACCATCATCGCGAGCTTCGGCCCAGTCCCGACAGATAGCCAGGGGCGGAGAAAGGCCCAAGGCCTGACGCCGTTTCTCCAATGCGGAATGAGCGTGCCTCCCCCCGGAGGAGACGTAGGTCTGCCCGCGTCCTTAGCCATCGTCGACAACGCACGGTCTGTCCAGCTGACCGTTCGCAATGACGGACAGTCCATCGCCGGCATCACGACCGGCCTCAGTGTCGTCCTGATCGACGCCGCCGGGCTGATCATTGCCACGGACAACACTTTGAAGCCCGCATCCGCAGGCGTGAGCGCACTTGCGGTGGGATCGAGCGTTCAGCGGGTTGAGCAGCCAGTGTTCGACGTGTGCCCACACGCTCCCGGAGTTCACCGCACCCCGACACCGGGCGACTACTTCGCCGTCGGGGTATTCACCAGCGAGACGGCGTTGTCCAGCGCCACCACCGCGCTCACGATCCACCCGGACGGGTCGCTCTCGACCTAGCACCCATATCGAGGGCGATGGTCATCCTCGAACGGATGCGGCTTTCCTGCCGCGCGTGACGCCCACCGCGACGCGGGGCTGACGTTCCTGTTCCAGATGTTGCTGCCAGGCTCGCAGGGTGGGGGTTGCCCTCCGGCCGCGGGTGGTGATCAGCCCGATCGGTGGGTGGCGCGGTGACGGTTTCAGGCGATGGATGTCGACGGGCGGCCCGTCGGCGCGAGCGGCGGACCCGGCGAGCAGGGCTACCCCTAGCCCGGCAGAGACGAACGCGCGGATGCCTGCTGGATCCGGGGCCTCGAACTGGATGTGCGGTACGAATCCCTGCGCGGCGGAAGCCTCGATGAGGATCGCATGCAATCCGCTGGCGGCGGGCAGGCAGACGAACAGGTCGTCGCGAACATCGCCCAGCGTGCGTATCGCCGGGGCTGTGCTCCGGCGACCGGGTGGTGTGACGAGCACGAAGGATTCGCCGACGAGTGACCGGGCAACGTAGCGGGCGTCGAGGTCGTGGTGCACCGGCCCGATCACCGCGTCGATGTCGCCGTCATCGAGGTCCTGGAGCAAGGCAGCGATCAGCCCGTTGCGAACGCTGAGGCCGATGTCTGGATAGCGACGGTGGAATCCGGCGAGCGCGACGGGGACATCGAGCGATCCGGTCACCGGCGTCACGCCGAGACGCAACTGCCCGCGCAGCACCGCGGCCAGTTCGGACAAGTCGGCCCGTGCACCGTCGAGTTCGGCCAGCACCGCCTGGGCACGGGCGAGGAACAACTCACCGGCCTGGGTGAGTGAGACGCGGCGGGTGGTGCGCGCGAGCAGCGATGTGCCGAGTTCGCGTTCCAGGCGCCGGATCTGCGCCGACACCGCGGGTTGAGCGATGTGCAGTCGTTCGGCGGCGCGGGTGAAGCTGCCGCAGCGGGCCACGGCCTCGAAATAGGCCAGCTGTCGAAGCTCCATCGATTCAGAGTGAACGATTATGGATGCGAGCACAAGTAGGTCTTGGACTTATCAACGAGCGCCGCGCAGGGTGAAGGCATGCACCAGCGACAGCTCGGCCCGACATCCCCCCGTGCACTGACGACCTCGGCGATCGGTCTTGGCTGTATGGGACTGTCGCAGGGCTACGGGCCGACTGATGACGCCGAGTCGATCAAGGTGATCCAGCACGCCGTGGATCTCGGGGTGACGATGCTGGACACCGCGATGAGTTACGGCCAGGGCCACAACGAGCAACTCCTGGCCCGGGCACTCAACAGTGTGGACCGCGACGGCGTCGTGCTGGCAAGCAAGTTCGGCATCGTGCGGGATGAGGATGGCGTGCATGTCGACGGTCGTCCCGAGCACGTACGTGGGTACTGCAACGCCTCCTTGAGCCGGCTCGGAGTGGACTTCCTCGACCTGTACTACCTGCACCGGGTCGACCCGGACGTACCGATCGTCGAGACCGTATCCGCGATGGCCGAACTCGTCGAGGAGGGAAAGGTCCGCCACCTCGGACTCTCCGAGGTCACCGTCGATCAGCTGGCCCAGGCGGCCGCCGTGCACCCGATCGCGGCGGTGCAGTTCGAATGGTCGCTGCTGTGGCGCGAGCCCGAAATCGACATCGTGCCGGCGGCCCGCCGGCTCGGCGCCGGGCTCGTGCCCTACAGCCCGCTCGGTCGCGGGTTGCTCACGGCCACGTTGAGCGCCCACGACATCGACACGAGCGACTTCCGGCGCGCGGACGCGCGCTTTCACGGCGAGCACCTCAGCGCCAACCTGGCCCAGATCGACGCGCTGCGTCAGATCGCCGACCAACTCCAGATCACCCCCGGGCAACTCGCGCTGGCCTGGCTGCTCGCGCAGGGCCCGGACGTGGTGCCGATTCCCGGTAGCCGGCGTAGCGAGCGGGTCGCAGAGAACACCCGCGCCGCTGATGTTGTGCTTGACCCGGTGCAGCTGGCCCGGATCGACGAACTGGCACCGCGCGCGTCGTGGTCCGGAGACCGGCAGTCGTTCGCGGTCCCGAACACGGCGCGTGCTCTGCGATGACCGCCAGCCGGAGTTGCGTCACGGAACGTGTGGAAATTCCGGTGCCCGGCACCCGACCCATGGCCGGCTACCTTGCTCGTCCCGCGACCGAGACGATTCGCGGCTCGGTCATCGTCGGCATGGAGCTGTTCGGAGTCAGCGCACATGTGCGCGACGTCGGCGACCGGCTCGCGGGCCTCGGCTTCCTGGCCGTCGCGCCCGATCTCTACCATCGCAGCGCGCCAGGCATCGAACTCGCGGCTGACGACAGCGGGAGAGAACGCGGGTTCGAGTTGCTCGACCAGCTCACCCGCTCGAACGCGCTCGATGACATCCGCGCCACAACAGCACACCTCGATGAGCGAGGTACGCCGCTGACGGCCATGGTCGGGCTCAGTGTTGGCGGCCACGTCGCATACCTCGCGGCGAGCCAGCTCGACCTGCCTGCGGTCGTGATCTTCTACGCCGGCTGGCTCCCCACGACCGACATCACCCTCAGTCAGCCCGAGCCCACCCTCGCATTGACGCCTTACATCACCGGCCGGGTGCTCATGCTCCTTGGCGACGATGACCCACTCATCCCCGCGCAAGATCGCCGACGGATCGGCGATGCCCTGCAACGGGCGGGGATCGACCACCAGCTCGTGAGCTACCCCGGCGCCGGTCACGCATTCCTGTGTGATCGTCGCGACAGCTTCCGCGCCGAAGCAGCCAGCGACGCCTGGGATCGGCTCAGCGCGTTCCTCACCGAGACTGGATATGCAGCGTGCGGGCCAGCCGCCGCCGATCAGCCCGGCGGGATGCTGATCTGAATCCGTACCGGAGTTTGGATGCCGCGCAGGTAGCCGGACTAGCGCGCCCACGAGAGGACCGCCGGCCGCGAGAGCAGGATCTTTCGTGCAGCCACTCCATGGCTGGACGATCTGAGCAGTTGTACGCATCCCGTGACGGCCGCCGCCCAGCAGGGTTCAGAGCACCGAACATTGCTGGAAAGGATGTACGCCGCTCATGCGTGGCCTGTACGCACTCAAGCCGTGGTACTCCCGCCGGCTGACCGTCATCACCCGCGCCGCTGTCCGGCGCCAACTGTCGCCGGATCTGTTCACGGCCGCCGGGGTTCTCGCCGCGGCGGGCGGCGCCGTCGCGATCTGGCGCGGCTGGTGGCTCGCCGCCGTCGTGCTGCTGGCCGCTCGGCTGGCGG
>JBDTXT010000056.1:0-10330 GCA_040006035.1 Pseudonocardiales bacterium
TGCCGTAGCCGTCGGGCACCGACTGGCGCGCGATCTCGAGGATGAACTCGTAGCCTTCGGTGGTGATGAAGCCCAGCACCCCGACGTTGCCTTCGAGAAGCTGGTTCGTCGCGACCGTCGTGCCATGGCTGACGGCCGCGATGTCATCGCCGGTGGCGTTGAGCAGGCCCAGCATCTTGTGCACACCGGTGATGAATCCCTCGGCGGGACCGCTTGGAGTCGACGGTGTCTTGGTCGTGGTGAGCCGACCGGTGCGCTCGTCGAAGGCGACGACATCGGTGAACGTGCCGCCCGTATCGATGCCGATCCGGATGTGACTCATGCCGACGAGTCAACTGGGCGGTGTACGCGAAGTCCCTGGCAGATACTGCCGAGGCCCGGGCGCAGCGTTCGCCAACCGCTACCGCTGCCGAAAAACACCGCTCCCCACGTTGATCAGCTAGCAGCTGCAGCGAAATGCGCCCACAACCGCTAGATGATCAGCCCGGCATATCGGTTGGCCCGAGGCGAGCGACCTGCCACGCTCTCAGATCATGAGCTACACCTGGCGTTCGCTCACCGCGGCTGACACAGCGGCCTGGTCTGAACTGACCGCGGCGATAGCCGAGGCGGAGGGCATCGACGAGCAGTACTCCGCCGAGGACCTGGCCGAGGAACTCGAAGACCCGTCGCTCGACCCGGCCCGCGACACGGTGGCAGTGCTCGCCGATGACGGCACGCTGGTCGCGTATGGCCAGGCGGTGGTACCGGCCGAGCGGTTTGACGGCGAGATCCGCGCCATGTTCTTCGGCGGGGTCCATCCGGAACACACCGGGCAGGGCATCGGCTCCGAGCTGTTGCAGCGCCTGGAACGTCGCGTCGTCGAGTGGTCCGCTGAGCTGTTCCCCGGGCACAAGGCGCGGCCGCAGAGCACCTCGGCCTCGCCCGAGACGGCCGCGCTATTTCAGGCCAACGGCTACCGGCCGGTCCGCTACTTCCATGTGATGGCTCACGATCTCGCTGCGCTGGGCACGGGCGCGGATGACCGGCTGCAGGACTACGACGCGGCACTCGACGAGCAGGTGCGCGCCGCCCACATCGACGCATTCGCCAAGCATTGGGGTTCCGCGCCGCCCGACGACGAGCGCTGGCAGCATTGGTATACCGGCTCACGCAGTTTTCGGCCGGGCTGTTCGACGATGAGCGTCGGGCCGGACGGTGCGGTCGAGGGATACCTGCTGGCGTACGAGTTCCAGCCCGGTGAGCTGTGGTTCGGCCAGGTCGGTGTTCGACCTCGGGCCCGCGGCACGGCCCTGGGCCGAGCCATGCTGTGCCGCGCGCTCGCGGCGGCAGCCGACGCCGGCTACACACGGGTGAAGCTCGATGTCGACAGCGACAACTCGGCCGGCGCTGGGCGCCTCTACGAGTCGGCCGGCTTCGTCCGCGAGCGCACGACGGTGTCCTACCAGCGCTGAGCCGATCTCGCTCACTTCGCGGCTGGATTGGTGACGTGGCCGGTGAAGATCGGCGTCCCCGTCGGCTCGTGCACGATGGCCCACGCGAACGGCCGGTCCGCCCTCATGACGACCGGCGAACCGGGTGACGCACTCGTTGCGACCGCGATGCCCGTGACGGCGGCCGCCTCCGTTCCCGACTCGTCGACCGTGATGTTCGCCCGGTGCATGGCGTCGCTCACGAAGAGATTCGGGGCGATCCCGCTCAGGTCGGCGCGATCGGTGAAGGCTTCGACCATCCCGAGTTTGCCCAGCGCAGCGACCAGCGGGAGGTCGGTGGCGGTGTCCCACTTGGGCAGCGTCAGGTCTACCCATGCCGGGCCGTCGCGGAGCGAGGGTTGGCTGGCCGCGGCCAGCGCAGGGGCGAGCTGGGCCACGCTGGTGGCGTGGCTAGTGGGCACGACCACCCGCATCCCGAGTTCGTCGCCGACATAGGGCAAAGTGACCCGCTGCCAGCCGTCATCGGCGGCGTAGCGCACCTCGCGGAACGTCTCGTGCATCAGCCGCGCGGGCACCTGCTCGCCAGCCGCCGTGGTGAACGGACCGTCCACCGTGGACTGTTCGCTGAACTGATTCAGCCAAGACGCCTTGAGGTACACGGCATTGGCCAACACCAGGACCGTCTCCGGATCGAGCTGGTCGAACAGCTTGGTGATCCGGTCGCGCGTCTGCCGGGCCACCCAGGCGTTGATCGCCTTGGCGGCGGCGGCGGGGTCCTGGAACGACAACGCGGTGGGACCGGCACCGTATTGGGTGGCGAGCGTCTCCAGGAAGGCGCGCGCGATCCGTCCGGAGTACGTCCGATCGACGAACAAGGCATTGGCGACGGCCACGATGGGCTTCGGCGAGGGCTGCCCGGACGGTGCCGTGCTCGGCGTCGTCGAGACGGGACCGGTGGTGACCAGCTGCGCAGCGAGTGCGTTCAGCGCGGGGTGCGGTGATCCTTGGGGCGCAGCGACTGCCGGGTAGCCGAAGACCGTATCGATCTCCCGCGCGGTTGATCCCCGGCAGCCAGCGCGGAGCATGCCGAATGCGACGTCGATCGAGAACGGGGAAATTGTCCAGTTGTGCGTGATCGTGGCGCTGGTCCGGTGCAGCTCAGCACTCAAGGCGCCCATGCCGGCGACGACGGCCGCCAGAGCCGGCGCGGCGGCGATCGTCACCCGCTCGCGGGCCAGGTCGACGGGCCCTGGATCGAGCACTCGCGAATCCGGCGACGCCTTGCCCGCGGGTGACGACGCGCAGCCGGCCAAGGACGACACTCCCGCAATTGCCAGCAAGCCCAGGGCCCCCTGCAGCACGGCCCGGCGCGATACGTCTGAAGGTGGCAGCTCGAGCATGAGCGTGTCCAATCCGTCTCGCCGACATGTACCGATCAAGACGCGCCGGGACGCTGCCCGCGTTCCAGCCGTCGCGTCGAAGTCAGGCCAACGTCTCGGGAGTGGCGCTGAGGAAACCGCCGGCATCGCCGGTGTTGACGACGAACCGCGGCTCGATCAGCATCGCCGCGACCTCGCGCTCCGCGCGCGGGCAGTGCTCGACGCCGCGGGGCACGACGAACAGTTCACCCGCACCCAGCACCACATCGCGATCGCGCAGCTGGATGGTCAGCTCGCCGGCGATGACGAGGAACAGTTCGTCGGTGTCGGCATGGGTGTGCCAGACGAAGTCGCCCTGAAGCTTGACCAGCTTGATCTCGTAGTCGTTGAGGGTGGCGATGGTCTTGGGCGACCAGTGCTCAGTGAACTGGCTGAGCAGATCGGACAGGTTTCGCGCGTCCATCCGCTGATTCTGGCACCACCGTGCCGGTCGTCGCGCTGAGTTCGCTGAGGGCGTCGCGCAGGTGCCGGGCGATCTCCCACACGTCCGGAACCATGTCGTGGCACACGATGATGCCGAAGTCGAGGTTCCCGTCGTAGGACATCACGGTGATATTGATTCCGCCGCCGATGTCGCTGACCACCGATACCGGGTAGTTCCCAGTCACCCGCGCCCCGGCGGCGTAGAGCGGCACCTGGGGACCGGCGACGTTGGACACGAACAGGTTGAACGGCGGTCCGCTCATCGTCGCTGCCCGCAGGACGGTCCGCGAGGCCACGCCGTGCATCGTCTGCGGAAGGGCCGCGCTGAACTCGTGCAGCAACCTCGCCGGGGTTGCGCCGAATCGCCGTTTCGCCGCGGCCAATGACGTGTGCAGCACGTCGAGGCGGCGGGCCGGGTCGGCAACGTCCGTCGGCAGGGCAGTCAGCATGAACGAGATCTGGTTGCCACCCGTGCCCAACTGCTCCGGCGTGCGCACCGAGACGGGGATCGAGGCGATCAGCGGGCCCTCGGGCAGTGCGTCATGGTCGATGAGCCAGCGCCGCAACGCTGTCGTGCACAGTGCCATGACCACGTCGTTGACGGTGAACCCCAGCACGTTCTTCACGGCTTTGACCTCGTCGAGCGGCAAGTCGATGAATGCGAAGTCTCGTTGTGCGGTGATCGGCCCGTTGAAGGGGGTGTTCGGTGCCGGCGGGGGGCGTTCGGGCAGAGCGGGCGTGGCCCGCCCCGCTAACCGACCCAGACCGCCGGCCAGGATGCCGAGCACACCGGCGCCGGGGGTCCGGGCCGCGCCGGGCAGATCCAACAGGTGCGGCAGCATGACCGGAGCGCAGCGCAGCATTTGCAGTGGCCGCGTCATCGCGTGGCGGGCACTGCGCTGCAGCATCTCGGCGGTGCCCGGCGAAACCTCCGGGCCTGGGTCGTCGAGCGGCGGCGCCACGTGACGGGGCTGCGGGTCGAGATCCAACACCACCGCCAGCACCTCGGCGGCCGAGACGCCGTCGATCATCGCGTGGTGCACCTTGGTGTAGAGCGCCTGGCGGCCACCGCTCAGCCCGTGCACCAGGTAGCACTCCCACAGCGGCTTGTCCCGGTCGAGCGCGGTCTCGGCCAGGCGGGCGATCTGCTCCCCCAACTGCTCGTCGGTACCAGGAACCGACAGGTGGACCTCGCGCAGGTGATGCTCCAGGTCGACGGTGCCGGCATCGACCCAGTAGGGCAGGTCCAACCCGAGCGGCACCTGGTGCAGCCGCCATCGCAGGGGGGCGACGAGATGCAGCCTGCTTGCTACCAGCGCCCGTAGCCCTTCGGCCGTCAGCTGACCACCGGGTGCAGCGGACGGGTCGAGGATGATCACCCCGCCCACGTGGGTCAGGGTCGTCGACGTCTCGGCGTTGAGGAACTGCGTGTCGAGCGGGCTCAGCTGCCGACGCGACGGTGTGGGCCGGGCCGGCGGCGATGCACTCGGTTCGGTTGCCGAGGACGCCTCGGCGCGCGGCAAGGCCAGGCTGAGCAGGACCAGGAGTGCAGGTACCCGGGCCAGTTCACCGTCGGTGAACGGCGCCCAGCCGCGCTCGAGCACGACCTGCTCGCCCGCGGGCAGCGTGATCCTCGCCCGATGGTCGCCGGAATCCAGGCTGATCGCGCCAGGCTCGCCGCCCGCGGTGCCCGGACGGTTGGTGATCACCGCGACCGAGTCGGCACCGAGCACCTGCCGGAGTGCGTCCGCCGCACTCGCGTCCCCGGCCAGCAGGCCGGCAGCGGTCCGCAGCACCGCGGTCTGGGTATCCACCAGGTCACCGACCGAGGCAGGGACGATGCCGACGCAGCGAGCCCCTGGCCCTTCGAGCAGCGTCGTCAGCTGTCCTGCTCGCAGCGCGGCAGGGGCACGCAACACCAACTCGTCGACCACGTTGCCGGCCGGGTCACTGGGATCGCCAGCGACCGGCAGCACGGTGACCCCGAGCAGATTGCAGCCCAGCTCGGACAGTTGGGTCGCGAGCGCTGCCAGCTGACCTGGATGATCGGCCAACTGGACCCGCACCCGCCAGGTGTTGCCCGTCTGATGCAGCTCGTCCCAGTCCATGCCGCGAGCCTGCATGGCCGGCATTGCCGGCGCGTCAGCTCCACGTTTCGTCCAGGTAAGCGACCGCTGGACGGCACTGTACCTACTGGTATGTACAGTGATTCGTATGGGCACGCGGGAGCGATTGATCGACAGCGCCCAGGACCTGCTGTGGGAGCGCGGGTACGTGGGAACCAGCCCGCGTGCGATCCTCGAGCGGTCCGGCGCCGGGCAGGGCAGCTTGTATCACCACTTTGCCGGTAAGGCCGATCTTGCGGTGGCCGCCGTGCAACGAAGCGCAGAGGCATTACAGGCGGCAGCCGAGGAGCAGTTCAGCGCGCCGGGCACGGCCATGCAGCGGATCACCTGCTGGCTGCAACGCGAGCGCGACGTCCTTCGCGGCTGCCCCATCGGTGGGCTGGCCCAGGATCCCGATATCGTCGCCAACCCGGACCTGCGCCACCCCGTCGCGCAAACCCTGGCCTGGCTGCACGGGCGGCTCACTGCGGTGCTGGTCGAGGGGCAGGCCAACGGCGAGTTCGGCGCCGACCTCGATCCGGCCGACGCCGCCGAGGCCGTGGTTGCCGTGCTTCAGGGCGGCTATGTGCTTGCCCGCGCGGCCAACTCGGTCGAGCCTTTCCACCGGGCGGTGCGGGGCGTCCTGGCGCTGCTGGCCAGCCAAGGCTCGGGCTGAGGAACAGGCATGTATGCGATGCAGTACGAGATCACCCTGCCCGCCGACTACGACATGGGCATCATCCGGCACCGGGTGGCGACGCGTGGTTCAGGGACCGACGCGTTGGCCGGGCTCGGGATGAAGGCGTACGCGATCCGGGAGAAGGGCGTGGGCGGGTCCCCGGTCAATCAGTACGCGCCCTTCTACCTCTGGAACACGCTCGACGGGATGAACGCCTTTCTATTCGGCCCTGGCTTTGCCGGGTTGAGCGGCGACTTCGGCCGGCCCGCGGTGCAGCGGTGGAGTGGCGTCTCGTTCGAGCGAGGGTCGGCCGGTGGCGTTCCCGTCCTGGCGAGCCGGCGCACCTGGCGGGTGCATTCCGACGACGGGCTCGACGATGCGCTTGCCGACGGGCTGCGAGCGATCGAGCGGCTGCGCACCGTTGACGGCGTGCACTCGACGGCGCTCGCAGTGGACGCGCAGCGGTGGGAGTTCGTGCAGTTCACGCTCTGGGCGCAGGATCCCGGCGAGATCGACGCGACGCGCTACGAGGTGCTGCACACGTCGGTTCCCGGCCTCGCGGATCTTGCCGCCGCACCCCCACCTGTGCAGTGACGTATCCACCTGATCAGAGACTGCACTTTCCTCGTCTCTGATCTTTCGAGATAGGTCACTCGACGGAGGTGGTGGGCCGCCACTCTCGGGGCTCGTCCGGCGACGACGGCGGGGCTCGCAGCGCGCGCTGCCACCAGCCCACATCGTGCCAGCCGCCGTGCTTGAACCCGATGTCGCGGAACAGGCCGACCGCTACGAAGTCCAGCGCCTCATGCAAAGCCACGCTGGGCTCGTTCGGGAGAGCGATCCCGGCGAAGGCGCAGACGTAGCCGAGGTCAGTCACGTCGGCGAGCAGTCGCTCATACAGTGCACGGGCGATGCCGCGACGGTGGTAGGCACCATCGAGGTACACCGACACCTCCGCCGACCAGCGGTAGCCGGGACGCTGGCGATGTGGCGATGCGTAGGCGTAGCCGGCGACGCGACCGGCATCGTCGGCGACGAGCCACGGCAGACGGGGGCGAGCGAGCATCCGGCGGGTGATTTCGCCGGCGTCGGGGGCGATCTGCTCGAACGACGCGAAGGAATCGTGCACCACGGGCGCGTAGATCGCCTGGATCGCGGGCGCGTCCGCCCTTGTCGCGGCGCGGACGGTGACGGCGTAGGCGGACATGTGCGTCAACCTATGCTCACAGGGTGCAACGCGTGATGCGCATGTCGGCCAGTGACCTGCTCAAGGAGCGGGTGGACTCGGCTGAGGAGGACGTGCACTTCTCCGAGGTCCTCGTCGAAGCGGTCGTGGCGGAATTCTCCAAGCCCGGCGACGTGGTGCTGGATCCCTTCGCCGGCTACGGCACGACACTGGTCGTCAGCGAACGGATGAATCGTTCGGCCGTCGGTATCGAATTGCTCCCCGACCGCGTGACGACTATCCGGCAACGCCTCGGTGGGAGCGCTCGGATCATCGAAGGCGATGCACGCAACCTCGCCGGCATGGACCTCGGGCAGATCGATCTGTGCCTGACTTCGCCCCCGTACATGAGCGCCGCCGATCACCCGGACAACCCGCTCACCGGATACCGGACACTGGACGGTGACTACCCGACGTATCTGGCTGAGCTGGCCGAGGTGTTCGCCGCAGTGGCAAGAATCCTGCGTCCGGGCGGCCACCTCGTGATCAACGCCGCCAACATTCGCAATGGCGAGCTGGTGACGCCGCTCGCCTGGGACCTCACCAGAGCGGTGGCACAACACCTTGGCTTGCGCGCAGAGACCTATCTCGAGTGGGACGACCCGCCTGAGTGGATGAGTGGCGACTACTGCCTGGTGTTCCAGAAGGAGCTGCCCGGGTGAAGCTCAAGCTCGACCTGCATGACATCTACAACCGCGGTGACGACATCGAACGCGCGCTGCACGCCATCATCGCCGAGGCGGTGGCCAAGAAGGCGCCGCTGGTGGAGATCATCCCCGGCAAGGGCTCCGGCCAGTTGAAGAAGCGGGTGCTGCGCTTCCTCGACCAGAAGGACATCAAGGCGCTCTACCACCGCGTCGAGAAGGATTCCAACAACTTCGGCCGAGTGTTCGTCCACTTCCGCTGGAAATAGGTCAGTCGACGATGTCGTCGGGCCGACCGCCATGGACGAACGACGATGCCGCCTCACTGAGCAGGGCGTCGGCGTGGCGGCGGATCAGCTCCAGATTGCGCTCGGCCAAATGATCGAACGGCTGCGGTACGGACGAGCCGGGCGTGAGCGAGGCGAGCGCGGTGGCCGGGTCGAGGCGGGCCGAGACCCAGCACTCGTGCGACGACGCCCGCGCGACCACCTCGGCGATCGGCGTCACGATCATGGAGTTGCCGAAGTAGATGACCCCTGCCGGGTCGACGCCGGTGGCGTTGGCGCCGATGACATACACGTGGTTGTCATACGCCCGCGCCCGGTTCGTCAGCTCCCAGATGTCCGCTGAGCGCAGCAGTGCCGACGGCCGGCAGATGATCTCGGCGCCCTTGATCGCGGTGATACGCGACAATTCGGGGTAGTCGCCGTCGAAGCAGATGATCAGCCCGATCTTGCCCAGCGGGGTGTCGACGACACAGATGTCCTCGCCCGGCGTGACCCACCCACCGCGGTCGGCCCGTTCCCCACCGAACGGGTGGGTCTTGCGGTAGACACCCAACACGTCGCCGGCCGGGCCGATCACCACCGCCGCGTTGTGCACGATCCCGCGCCGCGCTGCGCGCTCGTAGGTGCCGACGACGAGGTGGACGCCAAGTTCGGTCGCCACGGCCGTGAACGGGTCGAGCACCGGGCCTGGGATTTCGGACACCAGGTCCCAGAGGGTCTCAACGTCAACTCCAGGGGTGAACCCGGTGGTCATCGACTCGGGGAGCACCACCAGTTCGGCGCCCGTCGCGGCGACGCAGTCTCGGACTAGCCCCACCGCCCGGCTGCAGTTGCCCGCGATCGATTCCGCGGTCAGCGGCGCCGAGGAAGGTGCCACCTGCACGGCGGCGACGACCAGCTCACGCATCAGTGCCTCCTGCGCCCGAGCAGCCCGCCGAGCAGGACACCGGCCAGGGCGATCGCGGCGCCCACGACAGCGCCCGGTAGGAAGCCCTCTGCGCCGATCGAGCGTCGCGATCCGGTGCTCGGCGCTACGAAGACACCGGCCTCGGCCCCCGCGGCTGCGCTTGGTGCCGCGGCGGGCTGGACCGCCTTGCCGGTGAGCACGTCGTCGACGGACCGGAAGAACTCGCCGGCCATCTTCTTCGAGACCCCGACCAGCATCCGCTGCCCGACGCCGGCGATGACTCCGCCGACCACCGCGTCGGCGTCATACGTCAGCGTGGTCGACCCGTCTCCCGCGTCGGCCAAGGCAACGCGCACCTCGGTGCTCACCGTGCCCGGCCCGCCCGCGCCTGATGCGGTCATCAGGAACGAGTGCGGCTCCTGCTGGTCGCTGAGCTGCACCTCACCCGCGTACGTCCCTTTGATCGACGCGACCCCCGCCGTCACCACCATCCGGTACGCATCAGGCCCGGTCAGTTCGAGCCGCTCACAGCCGGGGATCGTGCGCACGAGCACGGCCGGGTCGTTCAACGCGGCCCAGACCTTGTCGATCGGGGCGTGCAGGGTGGCGTCACCGGAGACCTTCATGTGGGCGTACCTCTCGAGTGCAGTCGGCGCAGTTCGAACAATTGGCTCGGCGAGATGGGCATGGCGGTGATCGGGAACCCCTCGGCGTCCTCGATGGCGGCGGCGAACGCGGCAGCCCCCGGGATGACGCCTGCCTCACCCGCGCCCTTGATGCCCAGCGGGTTCAGCGGCGACGGGGTCTCCAGGTGGTCGATCTCGATCCGCTCGGGCACCTCGCTGACGTAGGGCATCAGGAAGTCCATGAAGGACGCGTTCTGCAGCTGCCCGGCCTCGTCGTAGGCCATCCGCTCGTACAACGCCCCGGCCACGCCCTGCGCGACGCCGCCGTGGATCTGTCCCTCGACGATGCGCGGGTTGATCAAGCGGCCGCAGTCGTGCACCACGCAGTAGCGCAGGATCTTGACCTCGGCGGTGTCCGGGTCGGTCTCCACGACGACCGCGTGCATGCCGCTGGCGAACGTCGACTGCATCGGCGAGAAGTAGTCGCGCCCCTCGATCCCCGGCTCGTCGTCCTCGGGCACCGGCGGCTTGCCCGTGTCGCCGACTGCGAACTGGGTCGCCG
>JBDTXT010000057.1:0-10316 GCA_040006035.1 Pseudonocardiales bacterium
ATACCGAAGGTCACGGGGGACTTTGCCGACTCGTCCGATCTGTGGCTGGACGACATGCTGTGGGGCGTCACGCTGCGCAGCCCGCACCCGCGCGCCCGCATCCGCAGCATCGACATCGGCGCCGCTTTGGCCACGGCCGGCGTCACCGCCGTGCTCACCCACGAGGACGTCCCGGGCAACAAGTTCTTCGGCCTCGAGATCGCCGACCAGCCGGTTCTGGCGATCGACCAGGTTCGCTACACCGGCGAGCCCGTGGCGATCGTTGCTGCCGATCACCCCGAGACCGCGCGCCGCGCGGCGGCGAAGATCGTCGTCGACTACGAGGTCCTGGATCCGATCGTCGACAGCCGCCTGGCGATGTCGCCGGACTCGCCACTCGTGCACGCCACCCCGACGCAGGATCACTACCCCGGTGGCGGAAACATCCTGCGTCATATAGTGATCCGCCGCGGTGACGCCGGTCTGCCCGCCGACGTCATCGTCACCGGCGAATACGAAGTGGGCATGCAGGACCAGGCCTTCCTCGGGCCGGAGTCGGGGCTCGCTGTACCCGCCGACGACGGTGGCGTCGACCTCTACATCGCGACGCAGTGGCTGCACGTCGACCAACGCCAGGTGGCCGAGTCGCTCGGCCTTCCCGACGACAAGGTGCGGCTGTCGCTGGCCGGGGTCGGTGGCGCGTTTGGCGCGCGCGAGGACGTCTCGATGCAGATTCACGCCTGCCTGCTCGCACTGCGCACGAACCGGCCGATCAAGATGGTCTATTCGCGCGAGGAATCCTTTTACGGGCACGTGCACCGGCATCCGGCGACGATGCGCTTCGAGCACGGTGCGAACCTCGATGGAAAGCTGGTCTACGTCAAGTGCGAAGTGATTCTCGACGGCGGCGCCTACGCCTCGAGTTCGCCTGCGGTGGTGAGCAACGCGGCCAGCTTCGCGGTCGGCCCGTACGACTGCGACAACGTGCTCATCGACGGCTACATGCTCTACACGAACAATCCGCCGTGCGGCGCCATGCGAGGCTTCGGTGCGGTGCAGGTGTGCTTCGGCCACGAGTCGCAGATGGACAAGCTGGCCACGGCGCTAGGCATGGACCCCATCGACTTGCGCCTGCGCAACGCGATGCACGCAGGCTCACTCATGCCGACGGGTCAGGTCATCGAGGGCGCCGCCCCGGTGGCTGAACTGCTGCGCCGGGTCAAGGCGGCGCCCCTGCCTGCCGACGCACCGCCCACTGGGCACGTCGACCTGCGCAGCCTGCCCGGTGGCGTCTCGAACACCACGCACGGGGAAGGGGTCCGGCGCGGAATCGGTTACGCGGTGGGTTTCAAGAACGTCGGCTACTCCGAGGGCTTCGACGACTACTCGACCGCGCGGGTCCGGCTGGAAGCCGTGGCCGGCGAGCTGGTGGCCACTGTGCACACCGCGGCAGCCGAAGTAGGCCAGGGCCTCATCACCGTTATGGCACAGATCGCGCGCACCGAACTCGGTGTCGAACAGGTGATCAATCACCCGGCCGACACCACGGTCGGCAGTGCCGGGTCGACCTCGGCCTCGCGGCAGACCTACTGCACCGGCGGCGCGGTGAAGGCGGCCTGCGAAGCCGTGCGGGACGAGGTTCTCGCTGCCGCCGCCCGGCGCGGGCTGGCCGTTGACGGTGCCGCGCTGAGCGAGGGCAAGATCATCGCGGCCGACGGTGCCGTGGTGGCCTCGGTCCTCGATGTGATCGGCGAGGCCATCGTCGAACAGACCCGCGAGTTCCATCACCGCCCCACCGAGCCGCTGACCCGCGACCTCGGCCGTCCCGGCGACATCGGCCAGGGCAACGCGCATCTGCAGTTCGCGTTCGCCGCGCATCGGGTCGTCGCCGACGTCGACGTCGAGCTCGGGTTGGTGCGCCTGGTCGAGGTGACCACCGCACAGGACGTCGGCAAGGCGCTGAACCCGCTGTCGGTCGTGGGGCAGATCCACGGCGGGACGACGCAGGGCATCGGCCTCGCGTTGATGGAGGAGATCCAGGTCAAGGACGGCAAGATTCGCAACCCGTCCTTCACCGACTACCTGATCCCAACCATCCTCGACACGCCCCCGATGCACGTACAGATGCTCGAACTAGGCGACCCGCACTCTCCGTACGGGCTGCGCGGGGTGGGCGAGCCGCCGACTATCTCTTCCACCCCAGCGGTGGTCTCGGCCCTGCGCGCCGCGACCGGCCGCCCGCTTACCCGCGTCCCGGTGCGGCCTGAGCACATCACCGGCAGCTGAGCATGGTCCGGCTCGGCGCGAACCGCTACGGCAAGGCGGATGTCCGGGTCGTCCACGTCGCGCGCGGGCAGGCGCCCGACGGCGGCGACCTGATCAAGGACTGGAGTGTCTCCAGCAGCCTGTCGGGTGACCTCGCGGCGACCCACCTGTCCGGCGACAACGCGAAGGTGCTCGCCACCGACACCCAGAAGAACACGGTGTACGCGTTTGCCAAGACCCTCGGCGGCGTGGAAGCGGAGGTGCTCGGGATCGAACTGGCCACGCACTTCGTGGCCAGCCAGGAGCCGATCACCCGCGCCAGAGTTGCGATCGAGGAGTACCCGTGGACGCGCACGGGCGCGAAGGCACACTCCTTCAAGCGCAGCGGCGAGTACACCCGGACCACGACGGTGATCCACGACCGAGATCTCGGCACGAGTGTCGTCTCCGGCATCGCCGACCTGGTCCTCCTCAACACGACGAACTCCGAGTTCTCGGGTTTTCCGCGCGACCAGTACACGACGCTGCCTGAGACCCGGGATCGCGTGCTCGCGACGCAGGTCACCGCGACCTGGCGCTACCGCAGCGCCGGCGTGGACTGGTCCGGCGCGTTCGCGCTCGCGCGCGACGCGCTGCTCGCCGCCTTCGCCGACACCTACAGCCTTTCGCTGCAGCAGACCCTTTACGCGATCGGCGCGCGCATCATCGAGACCGTCCCGGACATCTGCGAAGTGCGGCTCGCGCTGCCGAACAAGCACCACTTCCTGGTCGACCTCGAACCGTTCGGCCTGCGCAATGACAACGAGGTGTACTTCGCCGCCGACCGCCCGTACGGGCTGATCGAGGGCACCGTTCTGGCCGACGACTCGCCCGATCCGGGTATCGCGTGGTCGTGAACCGCCGGCCCCGCGAGTGGAGGAAGGACGGTAGATGACGTACACCAAAGACATCGGCGAGATCAGTGCCCGCATGCACCTCGCCGCGGATGCCGAAAAGCTCCAGATCCGCCCGGGCGGCTCCACCGCGGTCTTCACCGCGCCGGGCGCGGCGACCGAGGGGCGCTTCGGGCTGTACGAGTGGAACATGCCGGCCGGGATCGGCAGTTCCGGCGCCCACTTCCACAAGACGTTCTCGGAGTCGTTCTACGTCATCTCCGGGACGGTGGGGCTTTATGACGGCCAGGCGTGGCAGCGCGCGGGCACCGGCGACTTCCTCTACGTCCCCGAAGGCGGGGTGCATGCCTTCCGCAACGACAGTGGTGCTCCCGCGCGGATGCTCATCCTGTTCGCACCCGCGCCGCCGCGCGAGGAATACTTCCGCGAACTCTGCGCGAACGCCGCCGCCGGTCGCACCCTGACCGAGCAGGAATGGACTGAGCTGTTCGCCCGGCATGATCAATACCGGGCACCCGAGCCGGCGGACTAACCAACCCACTCTTCCGGCTAGGCGAAGTCGGTGCACAGCGCAGTCAGCTCCGCGCTCACCTGAGCGGCGTCGCCGCCGAGGACGGTGACGAGTTCCGACTGGTCGTCCAGGCGCTGCGCCACGGCCGTCGGTGTCGCGACAATGGTTCGGGCCTTGACGTCGGGGCCGCAGATGAGGGCCGACGCGAGCACCCGTGCGTCGCCCAACATTCCCGGCCACGCACGCAGTTCGGCGTCGGTGAGGTCCAGGTATTGGCGCAGCAGTGGCCACCCGCCGACCGTGACGTCCCACCGCAGCGTGGCCGCTCCCGGCCGGCCGTCCGCGCGGCCGAGCACGACCATCTCGCGCCAGTCGACCGTGGCGTCGGCAGCCAGCGCCAGCTCGATATGCACGTCGACGCGGCTGCCCTCGCAGACGATCAGCGGCCCGGGCTCGGCGTGCAGCCGCGCCCCGGCGTCCAACTGCGCGCGCATCGTCAGCCGAGCGGGCGCCTGCCCGTCGCGACCCTGGGCGATGCTCGCGCCCGTTGCCATCAGGCTGGCCCGGGCACCGGGACGCAGGTGCAGCGACAGCTCCAGATCGTCGCCGGCCAGCGGGCCGGCCGCGGTCCCGACGAGGCACAACGCGCAGGTGTCGGGCTGCTCCGAGCACACCCGGCGCAGCGTGAGCGGCGGCGCACACTCGACGTGTTCGAGCACGCCGCCCCCGGCGATGACCGCCCGGCTGCGGCTGATCACGCTGGGACGAGCGCGGCCCGCACACCGCGCAACCAGTGGGCGACCTCGGTCGCGGCCGGATCCTCGGCCAGCGAGGTGAACAGGGTCGGCAACTGGCCTCGGGCCGCCGCGGCGTCCCGGGCCATCACCGTCAGGTCCGCGCCGACGAACGGGGCCAGGTCGGTCTTGTTGATCACTAGCAGGTCGGAGCGGGTGACGCCCGGACCGCCCTTGCGCGGCACCTTGTCGCCGCCGGCCACGTCGATGACGAAGATCTGCTTGTGCACCAGGCCATAGGAGAACGTAGCGGTCAGGTTGTCGCCGCCGCTCTCGACCAGGACGAGATCCAGCGCCGGGAAGTCGGCCTCCAGCGCCTCGACCGCGTCGAGGTTCGCGCTGATGTCGTCGCGGATCGCGGTATGCGGGCAGGCGCCGGTCTGCACGGCGCGGATCCGTTCGCCGGGCAGCACGCCGGCCAGGCGCAGGAAGTCGGCGTCCTCGGTCGTGTAGATGTCGTTGGTGACGACACCGATCGTCAGCTCGGCCGACAGCGTGCGGCACAGCGCCGCCACCAGCGCAGTCTTGCCGCTGCCGACCGGGCCGCCGATACCTATGCGCGGTACCCGCGCTCCGGCCGGCCCGCCACCGGACTCGTGCCGGTGCGCGCCGCCGTCGTTGTGCGCCGGCGCCCGCAACCAGTCAGGACGCAAAGAGACGCACCTCCGTCGTCAGGTGATGGTCGGCGCTCAGGTCGAGGGCAAGCGCACCATCGGCTGCCAGCGATTGTGGTTCGGACGCCGCCGATGACGCGGCAACCGAACCACAATCGTCGATTTCCGGGGCGAGCCGCGCCAGGACCCGTTGCACGCCGTACGGGTCCAGCCCCAGCAGGCGCACCGCCGCGCTCGCCGGAGCGGTACAGACCCCGAGCATGGCCGCCCGGGCCGCCAGCCCGGGATCTCCGCCGCCAAGCGCGACCGCTGCGCCGAGCACGAGCGGGTGGTGCGGCGCCGGCGGGCCACACCCGGCCCACGGTGTCGTCAGGTCGACCGCCGGCAGCATGGCGCGCAACAGCCGCAACAGGCCACTGCCGAGCTGCCGTGATGACGCGCGCATCGCCTCGGACGGGGTGCGCGCACCGAACTCGTCATCGAGCACTTGCCAGCTTGACCGCGTTGCAGGGCGACCCGCCGCGCCGGCGCCTGCTGGGGGGCCAAGCCACAGCTCGCAGGCGGCCGCAGCGAACGCAGCGGCCACCTTGCCGTGGGTACGCAGCCGGCCGCGGCAGAAGGTCTCGACATCGGCCAGGTCCGTGACAAACCCCGCGGCGACAGCAGCCTCCATGCCGCCCGAGTGCGAGTGCGCGCCCGCGGGGGCCCGCCCGTCCAGCAGCAGTAGCAGCAGCGCGTCCATCGGCGTCAGAACAGGAAGTAGCGCTGGGCCATCGGCAACTCGAGCGCCGGTTGCGGCTCGATGAGCTCGCCGTCGATACGTACGGCGAACGTCTCGCTGTCGACGTCGATGCGGGGCAGCGCGTCGTTCTCGGGCAGGTCCGCCTTCGACAACCGCGAGACGTCCTTGGTGGCGAGCAGCGGGCGCTGGCTCGACCACCGCTCGGCCAGCCCGGCCTCGAGCGCGGCAGGCGAGACGAAGTGCCGACCAAGCCGGGCGGGCAGCGCACCGAACGCCCCGAACATCGGCCTGGGCAGCTGCGGCTGCGGCGTCGGGATCGACGCATTGGGGTCGCCCATGTTCGCCCAGGCGATCACACCTGCCTTGAGCACGAGGTGCGGACGCACGCCGAAGAACGCCGGCTCCCAGAGCACGAGGTCGGCCAGCTTGCCCGGCTCGACGGAGCCGATCTCGTCGTCCAGTCCGTGCGTGACTGCGGGGGCGATCGTGTACTTCGCGACGTAGCGGCGGGCCCGGTTGTTGTCGGCTGCGCCATCACCCGGGAGCGTGCCGCGGCGCTGCTTCATCACGTGCGCGGTCTGCCACGTGCGGATGATCGTCTCGCCGACCCGCCCCATCGCCTGGGAATCCGAGCCGATCATCGAGATGGCACCGAGGTCGTGCAGGACGTCCTCGGCGGCCATTGTCGACGGCCGGATCCGCGACTCGGCGAAGGCCAGATCCTCCGCGAGCGACGGGTTGAGGTGGTGGCAGACCATCAGCATGTCGAGATGCTCGTCAAGGGTGTTGCGTGTGTACGGACGGGTCGGATTAGTCGAGGACGGAAGGACATTCCCGTGCGCGGCCACGCGGATGATGTCCGGCGCGTGCCCGCCCCCGGCGCCCTCGGTGTGGTACGTATGGATCGGCCGGCCATTGATCGCGGCCAGCGTCGACTCGAGGTAACCGGCCTCGTTCAGCGTGTCGGTGTGGATCGCCACCTGCACGCCCGCCGCCTGGGCCACGGTGAGGCACGCGTCGATCGCCGCCGGCGTCGTGCCCCAGTCCTCGTGCAGCTTGAACCCCGCGGCACCGGCTCGCAACTGCTCCCACAGACCGTCGCTGCTGACCGTATTGCCTTTGCCCAGCAGCACGATGTTCACCGGCCACTCGGTGAGCGCACCGAGCATCGAATCGATCCAGAAGGCACCGGGCGTCACCGTGGTGGCCTTGCTGCCCTCGGCCGGTCCGGTGCCACCGCCGATCAGCGTCGTCATGCCCGCCGCTAGCGCGACGGGGATCTGCTGCGGTGCGATCAGGTGGACGTGGCTGTCGATGCCGCCGGCGGTCAGGATCAGCCCGTTGCCGGCGATCACCTCGGTGGACGGTCCGATCACGAGGGACGGCGTGACGCCGTCCATCGTGTCGGGGTTGCCGGCCTTGCCGAGCGCGACGATCCTGCCGTCGCGGACGCCGACGTCGGCCTTGACGACGCCCCAGTGGTCGAGGACCACGGCGCCGGTGATCACTAGGTCCGGCGTGCCCTCGGCCCGAGTCGCCATCGACTGCCCCATGGACTCGCGGATCACCTTGCCGCCGCCGAAGACCGCTTCGTCGCCGGCCACCGGGCCGGGGCCGCCGCAGCGGTCCTCGGTGACCTCGATCAGCAGGTCGGTGTCGGCCAGCCGGACGCGGTCGCCGACGGTCGGGCCGTACAGCTCCGCGTAGCGGGCGCGGGACAGCTCAGCCATCGACGCCGCCCGCCAACCGCAGGCCGGGCACCACCCGGCGGCCGGCCAGCGTCACCAGCGACACCGTCATCGAGACGCCGGGTTCGAAGCGGACTGACGTGCCCGCCGGGATGTCCAGCCGGTAACCGCGAGCCGCGTCGCGGTCGAACGAGAGCGCCGGGTTGACCGCGGCAAAGTGGTAGTGCGAGCCGACCTGCACTGGCCGATCGCCCGTGTTCTGCACCGTCAGCTGGGCGCGGGCGCGCCCGGCATTGAGTTCGATGGCGCCCGCGACCGGCAGAATCTCGCCCGGGATCATCGGCTATGCCTGGCTGTCCGATTCGCGCAAGCGCTCATCGAACTGGCCCATGGAGGGTGACGAGCTTCGTGCCGTCGGGAAAGGTGGCCTCGATCTGCACCGACTCGAGCATCTCGGGGACGCCGGGCAGCACGTCGTCGCGGCCGAGCACGTCGCGGCCGGTGGACATCAACTCGGCGACCGTTCTGCCGTCGCGGGCGCCCTCGAGCACGAACGAGCTCAGTATCGCGACGGCCTCGGGGTAGTTGAGCTTGAGGCCGCGGGCGCGGCGGCGTTCGGCCAGCTCTGCCGCGACGGTGATGAGCAAGCGCTCCTGCTCATGCTGGGTCAGGCGCATGCGGCCACGCTATGCCAGCCGTATTTCAAACCCGTGAACCTGGCCGCCTGACAAGTACCCACCGACGTCGCGTGCGGCTGCCCGCGCTCGCGCTGCTGGCCGGCATGGTCACCGGCATGGCCCATACCTCAGGTGCTCAGCGTCGCTGGTCGCTGACCGGCTCCGCCGAGAGCAGCGTGCTGATGAGCCCGCGTCCCGCGTAGTAGCCGTGGTACGTAAGTCCGTCCTCGAAGACGTCCAGTACCGCTTGGCTGGCGACGAAGAAGCGCACCGAGCCGATCGTCAGTTCGTAATTGATGCCACCGCCGTAGCTGATCCCCGGCGCGGCGTCGACAACATTGCCGCGCATCCGGTGAGCGCGCGTCTTCGCGACTCCGGTCGTCTGCTGAATTTTTCCGTTGCCGAGCCGGTTGAGCCGCCGCCGCGTCCGGACGAAGGACAGGACCATGACGAGCAGGAAGAATGCCAGCACGCCCGCGACGATAGGCACGACCGGCACCGACTGGCCGGATTGCTGCTTGGGGATCTTCGGCAGCACCACGACCACGATAACCACCACGAAGGCGATCGCCACCAGCGCCATGAAAACGTTCGCCATGACCCCGCGCGATCGGGACTTGCCCAGTCGGGCCTGCTGTCGCTCCGATGCTCGGCCGGCTCGGTTTGCCTGCAGTTCTTCGTCGGTGAAGTCCAGCGCCGCACCGATCCTGGCGGCTTGCCTGGGTTCCATAGCGCCCCCGTCTGCGTGCTCGGCAACGGTGTTGGTATGCCAGGTAGGGAGTCTGGCACGGGTGAGGCACGCACGGCTCCCGAATCTAGGGTGTTCTCCCGATGCCAGCGGGCGCGCCTCAATCCGAGGATTGGTTCACCGGCCAGTCCAGGGAGGACACCATGAACCCGATCATCGCCAGCTCGATCGCCGCGCAGCGCCAGCACGATCTGCTCGCCAGCGCCGAGCACTACCGCCGCATCCGCCGTGCCACCCGGACCCCCCGGACGCGCGACGTTGGCTCGGCCGGGACGCGCCTGGCCGCGCCGCGGCGTCGTTTCCAGATCTGGGTGGCCGGCGGCGGGCTGTAGTCGCGCACGCGCCAGCCCTTCCCAGAGCCAGACAAGATGTGCGCGGGTTAGGCTCACGCTCTATCCCTCAATCACGATCCTCACTCTGGAGATCAATCCGTGGCACTTCGTGACTCCATGCGCGATTCGGCAACTCCGTACCTGCAGCCAGGCGAGAAGATCCAGGCCGTCATCGGCGCGCAGACCGCTAGCGGGTTCGTGGCGGCGTTGGGCGGAATATTTGTCTTCCTGGGGCTGAACCGCTACCGGATCCTGGTCGCCACCCCGCGGCGCATCCTCATCCTCGACGCCGGCAAGACGAGTCAGAAGAAGGCCCGCGGCGTCGTAGCGGAGCTGCCCCGCTCGACGAGACTCGGCCCGACATCCGGTGTCTGGCACGTGATTCCGGCCAACGGCGAGAAGCTGCGTGTCCACCGGCGGTTCTTCAAGGACATCGAGGCGGCCGACGCCGCAGCTGTTTCCGCCTGACCTAGCTGCCAGTTCACCTAGCCCACCGCGGGTCAGTCCAGGGTGTGCGCTACCAGCGCCTCGGGGTTGCGTGTTCACCGGCCGTTCTGCACTGATATCAAGGCAGCCGACGCTGCCACGGTTAGCTCACTGCCTTCAGTGCGTCGACCTCTCCTGAGCCGTAGAAGCTGTTGTGCGACGTGGCGCCCGAGCAGTGCTGCGGTGCGCCGCTGTTCTGCGGGTATGGGGCGTACAGGGAGTCATCGGGGCAGGGCAGTGCGTTCGTCGCCTGCTGGACGACACCCGCGGCTGCGCCGCCGGTCTTGCCCGTCTGGCTGATGACGAGGGCAGCGACCCCCGCGACATGTGGCGAGGCCATCGACGTGCCCTGCAGGTAGCAGTATTTGGCCCCGGTACTCGGGTCGATGACCGAGCGGGTGCAGGGGAGCGTCTGTGGCCAGGTCGAGAGCACCCGGCCGTTCGGTGCGGCGGCCGTGAGCTGCAGGAGCGAGTCGCCGCCGGGAGCGGCCACGTCGGCGGTCGAGATGCCGTAGGACGAGTAGAAGGACTTCAGCTGCCGGTTGCCGGTCGCGGTCACTCCAATTACGCCGGGGACCTCCACGGGG
>JBDTXT010000058.1:0-10031 GCA_040006035.1 Pseudonocardiales bacterium
GTTCGACCAGCTGGTCGACGGCGAAGGCCTCGATCCCCAGCATTTCGACGAGTCGGCACTCGGGCGGCAGCGCCGCACCTGCATCGCGGCCGGCGTCGGCCAGCGGTGCCAGGGCGCGGGCGACCCGATCGGCCCATCCCCACCCGACCCGGTCTGCGACGAGGTCCCCGACGCACGTGGACTCGGCGCCCGTGATGCGCAGTCGGGTGCCGGTCTCGCCACAGGCGACCGCCGACGCAGCGCACGACGCCGGGAGGCGGCGCTCGTGGTCATCGACACAGATCGCGGTGATGCCGACCGCCGCCCCTTCGGCGAGCACTCGCGACAGACCGGGCAGCTCTATCAACGCGCCTGCCCTGTCGATGACGAGGACGAGCCAAGGACCCGTCCAGCCGTCGCGATCGTGGGAGCGAGCGACCGAGCGCCCCTCGACGAGGCTGAGCAGATCCGCGACGAGCGACTGGCGCTCGTCGGAGGTCACGGCCGTGCGGCCGTGCACATGTGGCAGCCACCGCGCCCAGTCCCACGTGGCCTGGATGTTGTCGCCGAGCAGCAGCGCGACCTCCAGATCGGCGGGCGAGTGCAGCACCGCGAGCTGGCAGACCAGCCAGCGGGCGACGCCTGCCCCGATCCTGGCCGGTGCGGCGACACCCAGCGGCCCCGCTCGCAGGTCAACCCCGATCGGGACGTCGCTCACCCGGCCCGCCGATGCCGCCGCTGCGCCTCGTCGGGCTTGCAGTGCGGACGGCAGGTCCGTGAGGCCCAGCCGCACCGTGAGGGCGTCGGCATCGCCGCGGTGTCGCTCCCACAGCCGGACGCCCGGCGCCGTCGCGATGTCGTGCACTGCAGCTGGATCGGGGGCACCCCGGCGACGTAGTGCCACCTCGTGGGCAAGACCGGTGTCCACGCTCGCTCGCGCGCTCGACTCGAGCCGGCGAAAGGTGGTGGCATCGCGGCGCCGGCTGCGTCGCCAGTGCAGGCGATCGCCCAGCGAGGTGGCAACGACGATCACCGGTGACATCAGGGCGAAGATCAGGAACTGCGGGCTGTGCAATGCGACCGCGAGGCCGACACCCGCCAGCGCCGGAACCGCCGCAGCGATCCACTGCATGCGCTGCGGGGGGTGGCCGCTGCCGCGTACCGGAAACTGCACCTCGCCCGTGGCGAAGGTCGGCCGCGCCCGTGGCGGCCGGTTGACCAGCAGTTCGCCGCCGGGGGACGCCCGCACGGCCGCGGGTGCTTCGCCGGTAGCGCACAGACACACGAAGGAATCGCCCATGCGCAGCACCGCGCCCGGCACCAACGCGGTGCCGTCTTCGTCGACCGCCTGGCCGTCGACGCTCGTTCCGTTCGTCGACCTGAGGTCACGTACGACGGTGCCCAGTGAGGTAACGGTGACCGACGCATGCCGCCGGGAGACGTCGGGATCGGTCAGGACGAGATCACACTCGTCGTGACGGCCGACCGTGACGATGCCGCGGGGCAGCGCGACGAACTGACCGGCGTCGGGACCGCCCACCACCTGCAAGCGCAGCACGGAACCGACGGCCCGCTCGGCAGTTCCGCCGGCTTCGACAGAGACGACGTCGCCGCAGCGCAAGCCGGCCCCGCCGAGTGGCGTGTCGGCACCGAGCCGGCGTGAACCGACCCAGAGCTCGCCCAGCGACGCGGCGCCGGCCAACTCGCCCAGCCCTGGGCAGAGGTCGCGCGCGGTAGTGCCGGCCGGTGCCGTGACCGCGACGTCGCGGCAGCTGCCATGCCGATCGCGGACGGTGAAATCTATGCGCATGCCGGCGAGTGTCGGGGACCGGGCCGAAAAATATCCAGGGTCCGGCGGCGGCCTGTGGACAACGACCGGCGTTGTCCACAGGCGCAAATATTTGGGCCTGGCACGACGATTTCGTGCGTAGCGTTCGCCGCCTCAGCTACCGCTCGCAGCCGACGTGCTGCTCGTCAAGGAAGGGACGGATGCCCATGTCCGGCCTCAAAGTCACCCCCGATCAACTGTCCGCGCTCAGCGGCTCGGTCTCCCGCGTGTCCGGCGACGTCCGCGGCCAGCACCAGAATCTGAAGAGCCAGCTCGCACCCCTGTTCGGGGCGGACTGGTCTGGCGCGGCGGCGGGCCAGTTCACCGCTCTGTACGACCAGTTCGACCTGCACGCCAAGGGCCTGTCCGACGCCCTCGACGGGATCGGTCAGCTGCTCGGGCGCGCCGGCGCGAGCTACGCCGAGGTCGAACAGCAGATTGCCGCCTCGTTCCGTTGACGGCGACCGGTCAGCCGCGGAAGGGACGGCTGACTGGCACCGTTACCGTGCATGCGGTGAGCGCCCCGGAACCGTTGGCCACCATCGAGCTCTGGCTCGCTAACCATTTCGGTCAGCGTCCGACCCGGGCCTCGGTGTCGTTCGTCGGTGTCGAGCCGATCGACGTGCTGCGGTTCGAGCCGATCCCGGGGGAGCGGATCTACGTCTCGCTCGGAATGTCCCGCCATCCGATGACAGCCGCATCCGAGGTCGTGGTCGGCGCCGACGGTCCGCGCGCCGAGCTGATGCTGCACGTGCACGACGAGCCCAACCACGGCAAGGTCCTGTGGCGTCAACTGGCCGTGTTAGCGGCCGCCCCGGCGGTTGAAGGTGTCGTCTACGCACCGGGAATGACCGTCGAAATCGGTCAGCCGCTCGCGAGCGACTCACGCTGCACTGGAGGTGTGGTGGCGCAGTCGGCGCTGGCTACGATCGACACACCCCACGGCCCAGTGGCGGTGCTCCAAGTGCTCCCGGCGACCTCGACCGAACTGGCCTGGTGCCGAGTACGCGGCGCGATCGCCCTGCGCGAACGATGGACGAGCAGCCAGGTCGACTTGCTCGACCTGCGCCGGCGCGCGGTGTCGCTCGACTGAGTCAGTGGCAGGATCTGGCGAGCACACCGCCACCGGCCCACGAGGAGACCACAGTGCAGTTCGGCCGCTACTACGAGGAATTCGAGGTCGGCGCGGTCTACAAGCACTGGCCCGGCAAGACGGTGACCGAATACGACGACCACCTGTTCTGTCTGCTCACCATGAATCATCATCCGCTGCACCTCGACATCAACTACGCCGAGAACACCACCGACTTCGGCCAGAACGTGGTGGTCGGCAACTACATCTACTCGCTGCTGCTGGGCATGTCCGTGCCCGACGTCAGCGGCAAGGCGATCGCCAACCTCGAGATCGAATCGTTGCGCCACGTCGCGCCGACGTTTCACGGCGACACGATCTACGGCGAGACGACCGTGCTCGGCAAGACCCCGTCGAAGTCCCGCACCGACCGGGGCATCGTCAGCGTCGAAACGATCGGCTACAAGCAGGACGGCACGCTCGTGTGCATCTTCCGGCGCAAGGTGATGGTGCCGACGAAGGAGTACATCGACGCCCGCGGCGGTGAGCAGCCCGGGCGCCCCGACCCGACACCGCCGACATCCTGACGCCATCGGCAACGCGTCACGACGGCATCAGATCCCACTCGGCGAGCGCATCGAGCAGGCCCGGAACCAGGCTGAGCCCGGGTAGTTCGTCGCAGCGCACCCACCGCACCTCGTCGGCGTCATCGCCGGCCTGCAACGCGCCGCCGACGACCGCGCAAACGAAGTCGTCGATGTCATAGATCCGCCCGTCCGTACCGTCGCGTTCGACCCGCCCGGCGTGCCGCAGCACCGAGACATGCAGGCCGGTCTCCTCCGCGACCTCGCGGACGCAGGCGTCGCGAGCGGCCTCGCCCGGTAGGCAGCGCCCGCCCGGCACCGACCACGAGCCCTGCGCCGGCGGGCGACCGCGCTGGATGAGCAGGAGCCGACCGGTCGCGTCGAGGACAATTGCGCCCGCGCAGGCCTCGCGTTCGCTCATCACGTCTCCTCAACACGTCGCGGCGCGGCTTCTTCGTCCTGCCCGCTTCGCACGGTATGAATGGTTCGACAGGCGCGCCGCACCGGGGTGCCTGCACACCAGGAGGAGACGCTGTGAAACGCGTGGTCGCGGGCCTCGTCGTCCTGTTCCTGGTCTTTTACATCATGACCCAGCCTGACGCCGCCGCCAACATCGTGCACAGCACCTGGCAGGTCGCGGTCAAGGTGGCGCACGGCATCGGCGCTTTCGTGACGAAGCTCGCCTCCTAGCCGGGCGACGACCGTGGCATTGCTGCCGTCCGAACTGCCGGTTCTGGCCCGCGCCCACCACCACTGGATCGTGATGTTCCGGCTGCCCAACAAGTACGTCGGAATCGCCCTGTTCGTCCTGTTGCTCGCGGCGATCGCCCAGCCCGACCCGATGGTCTTGTGGTTCAGCGTGATAGTCGGGGGAATCGGATTCTTCCGGTGGCAGACTTGGCGCGCTGAGGTCATCATCATCACCCGCACTCGGGTGATCCGGGTGCGGGGTGTGCCCGAGACGACGTCGAGTGAATCATCGCTGCGTCTGGACCGGATCGCCGGAGCGGTTCTGGTGCAGACCGTGGTGGGCAAGATCCTCAACTACGGGTCCATCGAGATAGAGGCGCCCGGCCAGCATCCCGACGTGCGCCTGCTGGTGAAGATCGGCCGCCCGCACCCGTTCTACCTGCAACTGCGCCGGGTCGTCTTCGGCGAAGGCATCGACCTCGACCCCGACGACCGCCCGCAGGACTTCATCACCGCGCCGCTGCCCAGGCTGCCGCCGCCCCAGCCGCGGCGGGCGTGGGGCCGTTAGTTCTCTGATGCGCATCGACTTGCACACCCACACGAGCGCGTCCGACGGCACCGACACCCCGACCCAACTGGTAGCCGCGGCTGTGGCAGCCGGGCTGGACGTACTCGGGATAACCGACCACGACACCACCAGCGGCTGGGACGCCGCCCTCGCTGCCCGCCCGGCCGGTCTGACGATCGTGCCCGGCACCGAGTTCTCCTGCGTGCATCACGACGCGGCCGGCCGCCGGGTGAGCTTGCATCTGCTCGGGTACCTGTTCGATCCCGACGACGCGGCGTTGCGGGCGCAGCGGTCTCAATTGCGGGACAGCCGCCTCGTCCGAGCCGAACAGATCGTCGCGCGGCTCACCGCGGACGGTTACCGGATCACCTGGGCACAGGTCCGGGCGCTGGCCGACGGCGGCACGGTAGGCCGTCCGCACATCGCCCGCGCACTCGTCCAGTGCGGTGCCGTGCCTGACGTCTCGGCTGCCTTCGCCGAACTGCTCTCCTCGCGGGGGCCCTACTACGTCCGCAAGGCAGACATGGACGTCTTCGACGCGCTCGGGCTGCTGAGCGCGGCCGGCGGCCTGCCGGTGTTCGCACATCCCATCGCCCGCCGCCGCGGCCCCGTGGTCGCCGACGAGGTGATTGCGGCAATGGCCGAGGCCGGGCTGGTCGGGCTGGAGGTGGACCACCCCGATCATGACGCCGACGACCGCGACCACGCGGCCGGTCTGGCGCGCGAGCTAGGGCTGATCGGCACCGGATCCTCCGACTACCACGGCACGAACAAGGCAACGGCACTCGGGGCGTGCACGACGGACCCCGAGGCCTACGAGCGGTTACTGGCACTGCCGGCCGCCCGCACGCCGGTCGGGACGTAGCGTTTCGCCCCTGACTGGGCCAGTTACGGTACGGACGTGATCGGTGCCCGTGCTCGACGCTTCGTCGCCGCAGCGGCGCTCGCGCTGGTCTCGACGCTCATCGCTGCGCCGGCGGGCGTCGCCCTGGACCCGGTCCCGGACGCGACTGCCGCCTTGCGGATCAGCCACCTCTACATCGCCCCCGACGTGACCGGAGTCCACGTCGACCCGGGCCTGGCCGCCGCGCTGCCGAAGGATCTCAAGATCGCCGTTCTGCCTGCGAGCGCGGGCTCGGCCGACGTGCTCGCCACCGAGACGAGCCGCGGCCTGGGCGCTAGTCCACAACGGCCGCTCACGATCGGTGTCGTCACCGTTGCCGAAGGGCGGCGCGTCAACATGCGCGCCGTCTCGTCCAAGTACTGTCGCGGCGCCGCCGATGCCCTGGCCCAGGCAGCCGCCAGCGCCGGCCGGGCTGAATTCCAGAGCAGCGGTGATCTCACCTCGATCATCCAGGACTTCGCCCAGCGGCTGAGCGATGCACAAGTCGACCGCAACGACTGCTCCACAGCCGGCGCGTCGTCGAGCGCGGGCACCGTGTGGGCGTGGATCGTCGTGATTGCCGCGCTCAGCGCAGGTGGCATCGGCGGGCTGCTGCTGTACCGGCATCGCAAGCGGCAGATCGAACTCGACCTCGCCCGCACCAGGGCCAGGCCGTACCTCGACAAGCTGGCCCACGAGATCAACACGCTGGATCCCAAAGACGACCAGATGGCCGGACAGGCCCTGGCCGATGCCGCCGAGCGGTTCACCTCGGCGGGGGGACAGTTCGCGGCCGCGGACTCGGTCGAGACGTATGAGCTCGCGCGCAGGACGGTGCTGGAGGGTTTGTACGCGACCCGGTCCGCCCGCGAGGCACTCGGGCTGGATCCGGGCCTACCGCTGCCGCCGATAGAACAATCCCAGTACGAGCAACTGCAAAAGCCGCGGGAGGTCACCGTCCAGGGTCAGCACTTCCAGGGCTATCCGAACTACGCCCCCGGCGCCCCGTACTACTTCGGGGGCGGGTGGGGGGTGCCCGGCGGCTGGTACGCCGTCGCGTTCTGGAAAACCCTGCTGCTCGGCAGCGCGCTCGACGCGGGGCTCTACGGTGGCGGGTTGTTCGGCGGCTACGACGAGGACTACGAGGGGGGCCAGGACCCCGTCCGCGAGGACTTCAGCAGCGGCTGTGTCTCCGGGAGCGACGGTGACTCCGCCGGTGGCGGTGGCGACGGCGGGTGATTCGGTGACCATCCGCGACAGCATGGGTCCGACGGTGTGTTCCGTTCCGAACAGCCCTGGCAGACGGCCACCTGGCCGTCCATTGACGAATGCTAGGTAGGGCTGGTGCCCCAGAACTGCAGAAGCACCTCGGTCGTGCCCGCGGGGTTTTCGACCGCGGGTGAGTGCGCCGCGCCCTCGATGACGACGTAGTCCGCGCCTAGGCGCCGGGCCATCTCGGCCTGCACCGGTGGCGGCCAGGACGCGTCGTCGACGCCGTGCACAACCAGGCAACTGACGCCGGTGCCGGCCAGTTCGACCACCCGATCCGGCTCGGTCTGCAGTGCGGCGGCCATGCCCGGCAGCATGGCCGGCGCACCGGACAAGAAGCGGTGCTCAAGGAAATGCGCGAGCTCTGGCGCCGGCGCGGTGTAGCCCGGGACGGCGGAATCGGCCGCTGCGATAGCGGCATAGACGGCGGCGGCACCCTGCTCGGCGTATACCGGCGCAAGTTGCTCGAGGCGTGCCCGGCCCTCGCCGGCGAGGGCCTGCGGCCCGGAGCCCAGCAGGACGAGGTCGGCGAAGGCCGATGGCTGCGCGATCACCGCCGCGCGGCTGACCAGCCCACCGAAGGAGTGGCCGAGCAGGTGCACGCTCGGTCCCAAGACGGCGGCGAGCTCCAGCACGGTGCGGCCGAGCGCCTCACTCGTATACGCCGCGGCATCGACTGGTCCCGGCGACTCGTATTGACCGGGCAGGTCGATCGCAGTCACCTGGAATCCAGCGTCCGAGAGTGGGCCGAGGAGCGCAGCGAAGTCCTCCTTGCTGCCGGTGTAGCCAGGGACGAGCAGGACGATCGGCGCGCCGACCGGGCCGGCTTGTAACGCGGCGATGGGGCCCGCGTTCAGCTCGTACGTCACCCGGCTGGCAGAGCCGAGCTCGAGTTGAGCGATCACCTGTATACCGTGCTCGGTGCTCCGGCCACCACGAATCCCGTGCCGAACGGGTAGATCCGGCCGCCCGCGGGAGGCGGCGGCACCGGGAAGGTGTGGGCCGTCGCGCCAGTCATCGGGTCGAGCGTGATAATGCCCGCCGAGGTGGCAGCCGCGACGGTCGAATCGCGCAACGCAGGAGTTGGGTCCTGGGCGGCCGAGGCAGGCGTCACGGTCGGCGCAACCGTCGTCGCGGCCGTCCACAGAAAGGACAGCCCGCGCGGGTCGACCGCGTACGTGGTGCCGGCTATCCAGACCAATTCGGCGCGGTCAGTGCCCACCGCGGCCACCGGCTCACTGGACGCAAGCCCGCCTCGCAGGTCGAGATACGAGATCGTCTTGCCCTTGGCTACCTGCAGCACTCGCAGTTGGCCGAGAGCCGGGTCGATGGCCGAGGTCACCTTGTCCGCGGAGACCGGCAGGGCGGTCGTCCCCATCAGATTCCACTTGATCTGATCGGGGTTCGTCTTGTCATCGTCTTTGCGACCGGCGTTGCCGTCGCGCAGCAGCAACTGGGGTCCGGGGCCGCAGAACTTCCTGGTCTCGCACTTCTGGGTGGTACAGGTCTGACTGATGAGCGCACCCTCGGTTCCGATCACCGACCCGTGGATCGTGCAGCCGTCCGGGTGATACACCCACCGATCGAGGCCGCCGGCCGGGTCGAGGGTGTAGATGACACTGGGTGTGGTGAACATGATCGCAAACTGGCTCACGCTGATCGAGGGGTGGCCGTCGACCGGCTGGCTGTTCTGACCCTCGGCTTTGTCCAGCGTCCGGGTCCACTTCCGACTGCCCGTGCCCGAGTCCAACGCGGTGACCTCGTCGCAGTTTCCGCTGTGTTCGAACACCGCGATGGTGACGCCCTGGTTCTGGATGGCCTGGCACACCGTGCGGTCGGTGCGGGTGTAGGACCAAGTGACCGCGCCCGTCAACGCGTTGCGGCCGCGCACGCTGTCGGTGGAGAAGGTGATTACGGTGCCACCCCAGTACGGCGCGCCGATCGCCGTCCGGTCCGGGCTCTGCCACGCCTTCTGCAGGGATGCGGACGGTGCCCCCAGCGCGACCGACGGTGGCGGGCTCCCGACCGTCCTCAGGGTGGTGTGGGCGGCCTCGCCCTTCGACCATACGACTGCAACCGTGACGCCGAGACCGAGCAGGACCACCGCGATCACGGCCGCGTAGATGATGCGGCCGCGGCGCATGCGGCGGCCGTAACGCTCCAGGGCAGCATCGGAGGCCGATTGCTCGCCGAGCGCGGAGAGGGGTGCGGCGGTGGCGTCGGGCTGCTTGTCAGCCCGAGGCTTGTCGACCGTCACGCGTGCAATCTTGGCTTATCGCCGTCGGGTCACTCGCCAGCGGGGGCAGCGCTACCGCTTACGCCAGCCGCACCAGCGCTCGGGCGGCGGCGGCGCCGGCGCGGACGCGGCGAGGGCGCCTCGCCCGTCACGGTCGTGGCCTCACTGGGCGTAGCGGCTTCCGGGGCCGAGCCGCTGACGGCGGCGCCGCCGCGGGTACGGTTGCGCTCCTTCGCCGGCCGGGCCGGGCGTTCCGTACGCTGGCTGCGCTCACCCGAGCGAGGGCTGTCGCCGGCCGCCCGGCGTGCGGGGCGCGGCGCGGCCTTGGGCTGGCGGCCGCCGATGTCTTCGATCTGCTCGGCGTCCAGCCCGGCGCGGGTGCGCTCGGCGCGGGGCAGCAGCGAGCCGGCCTCGGTGGGGATGTCCAGCTCGAGGTACAGGTGCGGCGAGGTGGAGTACGTCTCGACCGGGGTGTGGAACGGTAGGCCGAGCTTGTCGCAGATGAGCTTCCAGCGCGGCAGGTCGTCCCAGTCGACGAGGGTGATCGCATTGCCCGACGCGCCCGCGCGGGCCGTGCGGCCGATGCGGTGCACGTAGGTCATCTCGTCCTCAGGTGCCTGGTAGTTGATGACGTGCGTGATGCCTTCGACGTCCCAGCCGCGGGCCGCGACGTCGGTGGCCACCATGACATCGACCTTGCCGGAACGAAATGCGCGCAGGGCCTGCTCGCGGGCGCCCTGGCCGAGGTCGCCGTGCATGGCGGCGGCGGCGAAGCCGCGTTCGAGCAGGTTGTCGACGACCTTGGCCGCGGTGCGCTTGGTGCGGGTGAAGATCAGCGTCAGCCCGCGGTTGCGCGCCTGCAGGATCCGGGCCAGCACCTCGGTCTTGTCCATCGCGTGGGCGCGGTAGGCGAACTGGTCGA
>JBDTXT010000059.1:0-10004 GCA_040006035.1 Pseudonocardiales bacterium
TGAGCTGTACTTCCAGCGCGAGCGCTGAGAGTCCGGCTAGCGAAACTCCCCGCCCGGTCGGCGGTGCGGCACACCCCAGAGGGAAGCCGGTGATGCGGACTATGACAGACCACATCCGAAAAGTGCAATTTGAACGGTATGGGAAGTACTCCCCAATTGCGCACCGGCAATCGTTGAGATACGTCGATATTCACACGGAACACACACGAAAAGTGCAATTGCATCAGGTTTCGCTGAAGCGGGATTGAGCGCGAATAGCGGTGGGTAGACCGAGGAGGTTAGGAACCGTCGAAAGGAAAGCAGGCCGTCTTGAGCAACGAGAAGAATGTCGAGCCAGCGGGTGAGGGCGCCAGCGACGAGGAGTTCGCTGACCAGGTCGCCGACCAGACCTCGAGCGACCTCAAGCACGCCGACGTGTTCGAGCGCGAGTCCGACGGCGCAGCCACCGACACGGAGGCAGCCAAGGCCAGCGCCGACGAGTTAGCCGGGGACTGATTCTCGGCAGCGAATGACTTCGTCCGAACGGCGTGGTGTCTCGGGCGTCGAGTGGACTCTTTGACGTCGAGTGGTCATTTGTAGCTGTCCCCCGGGCTGGGTGGGCGACCACTCGCCGCGCACGGTGTGTGAGCGGCCGGCTCCGCGCGTCAGCTCCGCCGCTCCCGCACGAACTGCACGGCGGCAATTATCCCAATGACCACCGCGATGATCACCAACCATTTCACTACCGTCGCGATAATACTGATCACCACCAATACGGCCGCAACAGCACCGAGAGCCACCACTACCTGCATGCCTTTGCTCGCCATCCTTTAGGTCTACCAGTCCCCCGCGCCCGGCGCCGCGACTGTCAGTCCATTCCCAGCTGGCCCACGTCGGTGAATCGGCCGAGCACATCCAGGTCGAGTTCGATTCCCAGCCCAGGCGCATCCGGGACGGTGAGCATCCCGTCGTCGTCGAGCTTCCAGCCTCCGACCAGGTCGTCGATGTAGGGCGACCCGGTCATGTACTCGACGAGGTCGGTCGACGGCAGGGCGGCGGCCAGATGCAGATCAGCGGCCAGGCCGATGGCGGTGTTCCAGCCGTGTGGCACGAGCCGCACGCCGTAGGTGTCGGCGAGCCAGCCGATCCGGCGGGCCTCACTGAGGCCGCCCACCTTGGTCACATCGGGCTGGACGACGTCGAAGGCGTGTCGACGCAACCACGGCTCGTAGCTCTGCCGGCGGGTGAGCACCTCCCCGCCGGCAATGTCGACGGTGGCACTCGCGCGTAGCGCGACGTAGTCGTCGATCGCGTCCGGGCGCAGCGGCTCCTCGAACCAGGTGACGTCATACTCGGCGAGCATGGTCGCCGTCCGCAGCGCCCATTTGTAACCGTTGGGCCAATACGCATCGCTGCCGCCGGCGTCGACCATCAGCAGCGCGTCCGGCCCGGCAGCCTCGCGGGCGCGGCCGACGATCGCCTCGTCGGCCTGGGTGCTGCCCCGACCCAGGGGGCCCCAGCCGATCTTGAACGCGCGGAACCCGCGTTCGCGCAGCGCGGTGATCTGCGTTGTCATCGGGCCGGCGTCGGCCAGCAGTGAGGCGTACGGGCGCACCCGCTCGCGGTAGATGCCACCGAGCAGCCGCCCGATCGGCTGACCCGTCGCCTGACCGAGAATGTCCCACAGCGCTATGTCGATTCCACTGATGGCGTGTGTGATCGAACCGCCCCGCCCCAACCAGAAGGTGGCCTGGTGCAATTTCTCGCTGACGCGCTCGGGTTCGAGCGCGTTCTCGTTGCGCCAGTGCGGTTCGAGCACGTCGACGGCTGCCCGCGCCAGGTGGTCGGTCGTCGACACACTGCCGTACCCGGTCAGTCCCTCGTCGGTATGCACCGCGACGATGGCATGCACGACGTCATCGGGACTCAGTTCGGCCGTCCAGCCGCCGCGCGGCGTGGCCCCGCGCAGCCCCGCTACCCGGATCGCGGTGATCTTCATCAGTTCGAGTGGTTGACGATGGTCGCGAGTTGCTTGCTCAACGCCTCGGCCGCCTGCTGCGGGCTCTCGGCGCCGCGCAGTGACGCATTGAAGTGCTTGGCCATGGCCAGCGACATGTCGGCGTAGTACCGCGACACCGGTGGTGTGGTCGTCTGTGCGGTAATCGCCTTACCCGCGGCGATCACCGGCAGCGCCTTGACCAATGCGGCGTCGTCATAAAGCGCGGACAGCGTGGGCAGCAGTCCCCCCTCGGTCGCCCAGATCTTCTGTTGCGGCGCCGCGGCGATGAACTTCATCAGCTCCCAGGCGGCGTCATGTTTCGGGGACCGTGCGTTGAGGTACAGGCTCCAGCCGCCGCCGACGTTCACCGGGGCGATACCAGCGTCGGCTCGGGGCACCGAGGTAACCCCGACCTGCTCCGGGCTGAGCTTGGACTGCTCCGTGTCCGACGTGGCGCCGTAGAGATAGCCCCAGCTGCGAAGGAACACGCACTTGCCGCCGAGGAAGGCGCCGCCCGACTCGTCCTCCTTGTATTCCGCGACACCAGCCGGAGACACCCCGCTGGTGACGAGCGATCGCTGGATCTGCAGTCCGCGCACCGCCTTGGGCTCGCCGATGACGACGTTGTTGCCGTTGAGCACATCGCCGCCCGAGGTCCGGATGAACTCCATCCCGTTGACGGTGCCGCCCTCGTACTGCGCACCCTGGAAGACATACCCGTTGGCGATCTTGCTGTCGGCCATGACCTTCTTGGCCATCGCCTCGAGCTCGTCCCACGTCTGGGGCGGCTCGGAGTAGCTCGCCTTCTCGAGCAAGTCCTTGCGGTAGTAGAGGAAACCCGCGTCGGTGTAGAACGGGACGCCGTAGATGCCGCCCTTGTAGGTGTTCGCGGTGACCGTGGCCGGCAGGAACGGCGCCCGCAGTGCCGGCGTGAATCGGCTGGTCAGATCCTCGAGCCAGCCGTTGGCGGCGAACTGGGCCGGCCAGGAGACATCGCCGGCGATGACGTCGATGTCGGATGAGTGCGCTTGGAATCGGGTGCGCATCGCGTCGAAGTACGCGCCGGTGTCCGAGGGCATCAGCCGCAGCGTGACGGTGATTCCGTTCTGCTTCTTGAATTGGGCCAAGGGGGCCTTCAGCATGTCGACCAGATCGGAGGTGGTGGCCAGCGTCAGCTTCTTCGGGTCGCTCTTGGCGCCGCTGCTGGAGCAGGCGGTGAGTCCGGCCGACGACAGTCCGGCCACACCGGCCACACCGGCACTTACCTGCAGAAACCGGCGTCGGGAAACAGAGTTGGCAGACATTGCTGCTCCTTCGGGTTGTAGCGGGACGTGAGCGGGGCCGCTCAGCCCTTGCTTGCTCCTGCCGTCAACCCCTCCACGAGGCGGCGTTGGAAAACGAAGACGAGCACGATGAGCGGGACGGTCACGACGATCGAGGCGGCCGCCTGCGCGCCGTAGTCGATGCTGTGGATGGTGGCGAAGCCAGGTATCGCAACGGTCACAGGCCAGTGCACCTGCGAGAAGATGAATGTGTTCGCGAACAGGTATTCGTTCCAGACGAAGATGAAGACCAGCAGGCCGGCGGTCACCACACCCGGTGCACTGACCGGGACGATGATCTTGGTCAGGATCTGGAGGATCGAGGCGCCGTCGACACGGGCTGCCTCTTCCAGTTCGGCCGGCAGTTTGCGGAAGAACGCCGTAAGGATCCACACGGTCAGCGGCAGCGCGAAGACCGTGTCGACCAGGATCACGCCGGCCAGATTGTCGAGCAGATGCAGGCGGCCGAATTCCTTGAACAACGGCGCGATGATCGCCACTGTCGGAAAGAACGCCAGCGACAGGATCGCCGTGAGCACTCCGGCCTTGAACCGGAATCGCAGCCTGGCCAGCGGGTAGGCCGCCATAGCGCCGAGCACCAGCGCGATCAGCGTCGTACTCCCAGCCAGGATGATGCTGTTGACGAGTGCGCCACGGAACACAGGGTCACTGAACACGGTGCTGTAGGAGTGCAGCGTCGGATGGTTCGGCACGATCGGTGGCGGCGTCTCGAACAGATCGGTGCGCGGGCTGATGCTCATCTTGAACACCCACAGCACTGGTGCCACGGCGGCAGCCACGAACACTGTCAGGAACAGATAGAACCCGGCGCGCTTCGCGATCGTTGCCGGCCTGCTCATTCGTCTGCGTCCTTGCGCATCAGCCAGAGAAAACCCAATGCGATGACGATCGACGAGACAAAGATCAACACGGCTGCGGCCGTCCCCGGCCCGAAGTTGAGTTCACTGATCCGAACGGCCTTGTAGACGTAGGTCGACAGCGACTCCAACTGCTGGTCACTCATCACCCAGAACAGGTCGTACACGCTCCACGCCTCGAGGGTGCGGAACAGCAGCGCGACCATAATCGTGGTGCGCAGTAGCGGCATGGTGATGTACCAGAAGTTCTTCGCGGGACCGGCGCCGTCGATCCGGGCTGCGTCGATGACCTCGGTCGGGATCGTCTGCAGTCCGGCCAGCAGCAGCAGCGTCATGAATGGCGTCGTCTTCCACACGTCTACGCCGATCGACGCGATCATCAGCGAGGTCTGGTCCGACAGGATCGAGCCGCTGCTCACGTCCAGTTGCTTCGCGATGTAGGCGACGATCCCGATCTGGTCCTGCAACATCAGCCGCCACATCAGCGCCGACACCACGACCGGGAATGCCCAAGGCACGAGTACGGCGGCGCGGGTCAGGCCGCGGCCGGCGAAGTGCCGATGCAGTGTCAGCGCCGAGGCCAGGCCGAGGGCGAACTCGAGCACCACGCTGACGACGGTGAACACGGCGGTGTTCTGGGCGGCAGTGGTGAAGTCGGGATCGTTCAGCAGGGCCCGGTAGTTGGCCAGGCCGGTGAACGATCCGGTGCTCGCCACCGATGCGTCATGAAAGCTCAGATAGATCGTGGCCAGTACGGGTATCAGCGCGACCCCGACGATGAAGATCAGCGCGGGCGACAACATCACAGCCGCTACCCGTGCGTCGTTGCGCCGCACGCTCGAGCGGCGTCGCTCCCGGGCCGTCTTGCCGCCCGGTGCGGCCGGTGGCCGAGCCAGCGGCCGTGCCGAGTCCGGTAGCACGGCGCGCGTACTCACGACCCCGCCTCGGCGCTGACGTGCAGGACGACACCCTCATCGGCCGCCAGATCGATCGTGTCGGTGGCGCTGCGCGGGTGCCGGTGGGTCGACATCATCACGATCGCCGGCTCCGGCGCGGGCACCCGCAGCGGCTGCCCGGTGAGGTTGAGCAGGACGACCTTGCGATCACCCGCGGCCAGCCGCTCGTAGGCCAGACACCCGTCGACGGCGGGAGAGCCTGCCCAGCCGAGCCGGATATCTCCGAGCAGCAGAGCAGCGCTGGTGCGTCGCTGCGCTATGAGCGAGCGATACAGACGCAGCAGCGAGTCATCGCGCGCGAGTTGCGCCTGCACGTTCAGCTCGTCTGCGTGGACGCTCACCGGCAGCCACAACCGGTCGGGATCCGCGCTGGAGAAGCCCGCGTTGGCCTCGCTGTTCCACGGCATCGGCGTGCGGATCGGGTCGCGCGACGCGCCACCCTGCGACAGTCCGAAGTGGTCGCGATACCGCTCGCTCGGCACATCCTGGTTGGGCAGCCCGAGCTCGTCGCCGTAGAAGATCATCGGCGTACCGCGCAGGGTCAGCAGCATCATGGCCGCGACCCGAAGCTGCGGCGCCGAGATGCGGCTGGCCAGCCGGGGACGGTCGTGATTGCCGAGGGCCAGGACGGGCCACGCGCCGGCTGGCACCGCGGCGTACAGGGCGCTCAGTTCGGTGGCTAGCCGTGCTGCCTGCCAGGGCGTCTCGATCAGCCGGAACGCGAAGGGCAGTTGGATCTCGTCGAGGTCGGCCCCGAAGTACTCCGCCCATTGGCTCCAGTCCATCGCCTCGATCTCGCCGATGAGCGCAGCGTCGGGATATTCATCGACGGTCGCCCTGATCCGGCGCAGGGCCAGGTGCACGTCCGGGTGCATGCGGTCATGGACGTGGAGCTGGGTGGCGAAGTCGGCGTGCTGGACGTCGAATTCGTTGTGCGCGGCCACGTCGAGAACCGGGTTGTCGCGAAACTCGGGATCCTTCATCAACAAATGCGCCACGTCGATACGGAACCCGTCGACTCCGCGGTCGAGCCAGAAGCGCAGCACGTCGAGCATGGCGGCGCACAACTCGTCGTTGCGCCAGTTCAGGTCCGGCTGCTGCACCAGGTGGGAATGCAGGAAGTACTGCCCGGTCGCGGCATCGCGCTGCCATACCGAACCGCCGGCCTCGCTGGTCCAGTTGTTCGGCGGCAACCCGTCCGGCTTGCCGTCACGCCAGACGTACCAGTCACGTTTCGGGCTCGTCCGCGACGAGCGCGACTCGACGAACCACGGATGCTGGTCGGAGGTGTGGTTGGGGACGTAGTCGGCGATGATCCGGATGCCGCGGGCATGGGCCTGCTCGATGAGTTCGTCGAAGTCGTCGAGCGTCCCGAAGAGCGGTTCGATGTCGGTGTAGTCGCTGATGTCGAAGCCCTGGTCGAGCATGGGCGAGGTGAAGCACGGGCTGAGCCAGATCGCGCCGATGCCGAGCCCGGCCAGGTAGTCGAGCGAGGCGATCAGGCCGGGCAGGTCACCGACGCCGTCGCCATTGCCGTCGCGGAAGCTGGCCATGTGGTTCTCGTACAGGACGGCTCGACGCCACCACGGCGGCGCGGCCGGCTGATCGACCGCCTGCCGCTGCACGTGCCTCTGGATGGTCATGTGGTGCGCGGACCTCCGCGTCCTGGACGATGTCGGCAACCCTAGGCCGATCTCGTGAAGTGTCAATACTAGATTCTTAAGTACGTCCGTGGCAGACTGCCAGGGACTAGGCAAAGGAGAGCCGCTGTGTCAGGTGCGTCCCTGTCTCGACTGTCCAACGCGTCGCGCGGCCAGCACGTCGCCCGAGCGCTGCGTAGCGCGATCACCAGCGGCACGCTGTCCCCGGGGGATCGGCTGCTCGAGACGGATCTGGCGGCTCAGCTCGGAACCAGCAATGGCCCGGTGCGCGAGGCCCTGCGTCAACTGGAGGCCGAGGGGTTGGTCGTAAGCGCCCCCTACCGCGGGTCGGTGGTGGCCGAGGTGTCGCAGGAGGAGATCGAGGACGTGCTCGTCCCCGTCCGGGTGATGATCGAGCGCTTCGCCTTCCGCAAGGCCCTGCCGCTACTCAGCGAGCAGGACTTCGCCACACTGAAGCGCCTGATCGGCGACATGCGCGCGGCAGCCGATGCCGGCGATGCCGATGCGCTGGCCGACGCCGACATCGAGTTCCACGAACTGGTCATCCAGCGCTCCGGACACAACCACTGCCTTCAACTGTGGCGGGTGCTCCAGCCGCGGGTGCGCGCGTACTTCCGGCGCGATGCCCCGGCCCACCCCGATCACTACGCCGTGGCCGATCAGCACGAGCGGCTGTTGGTTGCCCTGCAGTCCGCGGACGAGAGCACGCTGGTAGCGGCCGTGGACGCGCACATCCACCTGCACCTCGATCCGGACAGTGAGCCCGCATGACTGCTCCCGCGGCACCCGCGGTTCTCGTCACCGGCGCGGCATCAGGCATCGGGCGCGCTACCGCACTGCTGTGGAGCAGTCGCGGTGGCGCCGTGGCCGCGACCGACCGCGACCAGGACGGCCTGCATTCGCTCGTCGGCGAGGTCGCGCGGCTGGCCTTGCCCGGCCAGTTGCTCTCGCTGCCCGGTGACGTGAGCTCAGAGAGCGACGTCGCGCGGATCTTCGCCGAGGCCGGCGCCGCGTTGGGCACCGTCCGCAACGTCGTGGCCAGCGCCGGAATCGAGATCAACGCGACCGCGCAGGACCTGTCGGCGCAGGACTGGGAGCGCGTGCTCCACATCAACCTCAGCGGGACGTTCTTCACCTGCAAGACTGCCCTCACGGCGATGGTCGACGCGCAGGTCTCTGGGTCGATCGTCTGCCTTTCCTCGCCTGCTGCCTTCGTCGGGTTCGCCGGCGGTGGGAACGCCGCCTACGCCGCATCCAAGGGCGGGGTCTCCGCGCTGGTGCGCTCGCTGGCCATCGACTACGCCCGCTACGGCATCCGCGTCAACGCAGTCGTGCCTGGCGCGACTGACACGCCGATGCTGCTGGCCGGCGCGCCGGTCGAGGACCGCGAGTCGACCCGCACGGACCTGCTCGAGCGCGCCACCCACGAGATCCCGCTGGGCCGGCTCGCGCGCCCGACCGAGATCGCCCAGGCGATCGCGTGGTTGCTGTCCGACGAGGCGTCCTACATCACTGGCTCCCATCTCGTCTGCGACGGCGGCCTGCTGGCCAAGAGCGCCAACACTTTCTAACGGGCCACGAGGGGAGATTGTATGGCGATCGGCGCGCGGACATGGGTCATCGCGGACGGCTGGATCCCGCCCGGCAGTACCGGGCCGGAGCCGGAGATGACCAGTCACGACACCGTCTGCATCCTCAACGCCGGCGAGGACGATGCTCAGGTGGAGTTGACGTTGTACTTCGCCGACGCCGACCCGGCCGGCCCGTACCAGTTCACCGTCCCGGCCCGACGTAATCGGCACCAGCGGTTCAACGACCTCACCACTCCGGAGCCAGTGCCCGTCGGAGTCGACTTCTCCTGCGTCGTGGTGAGTGACCAACCGGTCGTCGTACAGCAGACGCGGCTCGACTCCCGGCAAGCCGCCAACGCCCTGCTCTCGACGATCGCCTACCCGGTCGAGTAACTCAGCCCAGGCGCGACCAGAAGTCCGGTTCGACACCCAGCGACCGCAGCCAGGTCAACTCCCCGACGTTGACGATGTCTTCGGCCTGGCCGACCAATAGCTCGACAACGTCGCCGCCAGGTTCACCGCCCAGCCCGGCGATCACGCGTGGGACATCATCGGGCGCGACGGTCATTTCGTACTCGTACTCGTCATCGAAGGTCCGCAGGTCCTGGCCACTGATGTGCAGACTGCCGTCCTCGCCCATGCTCGCTTCGATATACAGCCCGTTGCGGCTCCACACGCTCCTCGACCTGCTCACCGGCCAAGTCTGGCAGGCCGCGGTCAGACCGGGGTGACATACGCGCCGGTGATGCCACCGTCGACCAGGAACGTCGACGCCGTGATGAACGACGCGTCGTCACTGGCCAGAAACGTCACCGCGGCGGCGATCTCGTCGGCCTCGGCGAAGCGCCCGAGCGGGATGTGCACCAAGCGGCGCGCCGCCCGCTCGGGATCCTTGGCGAACAGCTCCTGCAACATCGGCGTGTTGACAGGGCCGGGGCACAGCGCGTTCACCCGGATGCCTTCGCGGGCGAACTGCACGCCGAGCTCGCGGCTCATCGCCAACACGCCGCCCTTGCTCGCGGTGTAGGAGACCTGCGATGTCGCCGAACCCATCACGGCGACGAACGAGGCGGTGTTGATGATCGAACCGCCGCCGGTGGCCCGCATGTGCTCGATCGCGTACTTGCAGCAGAGGAACACCGACGTGAGGTTGACCTCCTGCACTCGCTGCCACGCGTCGAGTCCGGTGGTCAGGATCGAGTCGTCCTCGGGTGGGGAGATGCCGGCGTTGTTGAAGGTGATGTCCAGGCCGCCGTACTCGTCGACGGCGCTCTGGAACAGGGCCTGCACCTCGGGCTCGGAGGTGACGTCGACCATGACGAACAGGCCGCCGACCTCGGCCGCGGCCTTCTCCCCGGCGTCCGGGTCGATGTCGGCACAGACGACCCGCGCCCCCTCGGCCGCGAAGCGGCGCGCCGTCGCCAGGCCGATGCCGCTGCCCGCACCGGTCACCACGGCAACCTTGCCGGCCAGCCTCCCCGGGACTGCGGTCATCAGCTCTCCTTCGTCGAGATGAAGACGTTCTTGGTCTCGGTGAACGCGAACGGCGCATCGGGGCCCAGCTCGCGGCCCAGCCCCGAGGACTTGAACCCGCCGAACGGCGTCCAGTAGCGGACGGAGGAATGCGAGTTCACCGAG
>JBDTXT010000060.1:0-9999 GCA_040006035.1 Pseudonocardiales bacterium
GCTGTCGGCGCCCGCATGTCCCGGACCCGAACGCGTCGGGCGGCCGTGCCCGCCTTGGCCGGTGCACGGTGCAGTGGTCGTGGCGGTGATCGCCGAGAAAACCGTCGCATCGGCGCGTACGCATGCTGACGGCACATTCCTGTTGTCGCTGCCTGAAGGGCGGTACTTGATCCGCGCGACCAATGCCGGTGGCTATGCCCCGACCGCGCGAACGACCGTGCGGGTCGGCGTCGCTCGTCCGGTCAGCATCACCCTGACGGTCGACAGCGGCATGCGGTGACCGACTTGGGCGGGACCGCTGTCCGGTTCAGGGCCAGTCGCGGATGCGCCAGAAGTGACCGACCGGCCCGAGGCCGGCGCCGAGGGGAAAGCCTCCCTCGACGGCCGCGGTGATGAACCGCTTGCCCTCGCGGACCGCGTCGGGCATGTCGACCCCGCGGGCCAGTGCTGCCGTGATCGCGGCCGCGAGCGTGTCGCCCGAGCCGTGGGTGTGCGCGGTCTCGATCCGCGGCGCGGCGAGTTCGACGAAGTCCGTCCCGTCGTAGAGAACGTCGACCGCGTCACCGGACGGCAGGTGGCCGCCCTTCACCAGCACCCACCTCGGCCCCATCGCATGCAGGGCCCGGGCCGCGTCGTCCATGTCGGCGCGCGAGCGCACCTCGATGCCGGTGAGGAGCTTGACCTCGCCCAGGTTGGGGGTGACGAGGGAGGCGAGCGGGACGATCAGATCGCGCAAGGCCTCGATCGCGTCCGGGCGCAGCAGTGGGTCGCCGTGCTGCGACGCGGCGACCGGGTCGACGACGAACGGCGTGACCCCCAGGCGCTGCACGGTGTCGGCGACGGCCGCCATGATCGCCGCCGAGGCGAGCATCCCCGTCTTCGCCGCACCGACCCCGATGTCCGAGACGACCGACTCGATCTGCTCAGCGACCGCATGCGGTGGCAGTTCGTAGAACCCGGTCACGCCGAGGGAGTTCTGCACGGTCACAGCCGTGATCGCTGACATGCCGTGCACCCGGCAGGCCAGGAACGTCTTGAGGTCAGCCTGTGCCCCCGCCCCGCCGCCGGAGTCCGAACCTGCAATGGTGAGGGCCGTGGGTGGCTGCGAGGTCACCGGGCAAGTATTGCGGTAGGCAGGTCGGACCCAGGAACGAGGGACATGTCGCAGAACTGGACGCAGGATCTCTGGACGTCGGCAGCGGCGACCTATGCCGCGATCCTCGATCACCCGTTCATCAAGGGCCTCACGACCGGAGACCTGGATGAGGCCTCGTTCGCGTACTACGTGGCGCAGGACTCGCACTACCTGCGCGACTACGCCCGGGCGCTGGCGATCGTCGGGGCGAAGGCACCGACGCACGCCGACACCGGCCTGTTCGCCAAGCACGCCGCGCAGACCGTCGAGGTTGAACTATCGCTGCACGAAACGCTGCTGGCCGAACTCGGACTCGACCCGGCGCTGGTGGCCGACATCGAGGCGTCGCCGACCACCACGGCATACACGAACTACCTGCTCGCGACCTGCTACGGCGGCAGCTTCGCCGAGGGCCTCGCTGCGGTGTTGCCGTGCTATTGGATCTACGCGCGGGTGGGCGCCGCCCTCGCTGAGCAGGGTTCGACCGATCCGCGCTACCAGCGCTGGATCGACACCTATGCAGGCGAGGCATTCGCGGCGACGGTAGCCGAGGTGCTGGCCCTGGCCGACCGGGTCGGCACGTCGCTCGGCGCGGACGACGCGGCTCGGGCCCGGGGGCATTTCGTCGCCACGGCGCGCTACGAGTGGATGTTCTGGGACGCCGCCTGGCGCCGCGAGAGCTGGCCCGACAAGTCGGGCGGCGCGGCGTGGTTGAGATGATGACGGGGTGCCCGAACACGGAATTGCGCCGGCCTACCGCGTCGTCATGGCGATCGTCTGGCCGATCGTGCGGTGGTGGGGTCGGCTGGATGTCGTGGGCGCACACCTCCTGCCGCCGTCCGGTCCCCTTGTGTTGATCGCGAATCACGACAGCGCCTGGGACCCGCTCGTCGTCGGTGTCGCCGCCATGCCGCGGCGCCAGGTTCGGGCACTGGCCAAGTCGTCGCTGTGGAAGGCACCGCCGGTTGCGTGGCTGCTCGATCACATGGGCCAGATCCCGATCGAACGCGGACGCGCCGACACCCAGGCGCTCGCCGTCGCGATCGACGCGCTGAACGCGGGGCACTGCGTCGGCATCTTTCCCGAGGGCACCGTGTCGCGGGGCCGGCCGTTGCGCGCGCTCAGCGGGGCCGGACGGCTCGCGCTGTCGGTGCCCGCCGCCCGCGTCGTCTGCGTCAGCGTGAGCGGAGCGGTCGACGTCGTGCGGTGTCCGAAGCGGCCGCGAATCCGGGTCGAGTTCTTCGAACCCGCGGACGGCCCGCCGCGCCCAGGCGAGAGCGCCGTCGCCCTGACCAAGCGGACGATGGCCGAAGTCCGGGCGCGCGCGCCGTACGCGATTCCCGGGCGGCGCCGCAAGGCGGTCGAGTTCCGACGGCTCGCCGCCGAGGCCGAGGGTGCCCGCAAGCGCCCCTGACTGCCCAGCCCGGGCATCATGGGGGGATGCCTGCCCGCCTGGACCACGCCACGATCACTGCGTCGGACTTCGCCGCGAGCCTGGCGTTCTACGACGCCACGCTCGGTGCACTCGGTCTCGTGCGCGCGGCGGAGTACGTCGACGAGGAGGAGGACGAGGCGGGCATCGAGGCGGCCGGCTGGGGCCCGCCCGACGCCGCGCCGGTGCTGTGGCTCGTCGAGGCCGAAAGCCCCACACGTGGCGTGCACCTATCGCTGCGGGCGGACTCGCCCGTCGACGTCGAGGCGTTCCACGCTGCGGCGCTACGGGCGGGCGGCCAGTCGCTCAACGCGCCTCGGAGGTGGGCGATCTTCCGACGGGGTGAGTTCAACGCCGTCGTATGCGACCCGGACGGCAACCGGATCGAGGCGGTCGCCGCGGAGTAGCCCGAATGGTGGTTTAGGACGCCGTGGACCGGGCGACGGGCGAAGCACAACGTGGGCTGGATCAGATGTCCTCGAAGTGCTCCACGACCGGCGGCGCGGCGAAGAACGGGCCGATCGCAGCGCGCCACTGGCCGAAGCGCTCGGTGCCGCGGAACTCTCGCTCGTGCACCTCGACCGAGTCCCATTCGACCAGCAGGACGAAGCGCGATGGCGATTCGATACCGCGAGTCATTCGCGCCGAACGGCAGCCCGGCGTCGATGTCAGTACCTCTTTGATGCCGCGGAAGGCGTTGGCGAAGTCCTGCTCCGCGCCCGGCGCGACCTGGATGTCGGCGACCTCGAGAACCATCTCGCCAGCTTGGCAGTGCGTGTTGATCTTCGTGCGCCGGGGGCGCCCATAACCGCCGAAGCGCCCGAACTCGTGCTCGCGGAGCGCGCGAATGCTTGGTCACACCTGTAACTCCTGGCACACTGGTCACATGGCTGTCGCGCGGGTCCTGTCCTCGTGCGCTGCCGTCATCGCGGTCGCAGGCGCCACCGTGGTCGCCGTCGACATGGGCCGTGCCGCGAACGGGCCGGACGCTCAGGCCACGCCGTACTCGCTGCCCAGCCTCACCGCTTCTGCGCCGATGGTGTCGTGGCCGCCGCGTCGGGGCGCGTCAGCCAACTCGACCGCACCGGCGTCGCACCCGGGGCCCACCACGCGGTCGGTTGCGCCACAGGCTCCAAAGGCCACTCGCCGCGCCGCGCCGCAACCGGCAGCCGGGCCGCGAACCACCCGGCGCGTGGCACCGGCCCGCTCGTCACCACCGGCCGCCCCGAAGCCGGCGCCGCAGCCTGGCCAGCGGTTGCCGGTCGCCGGCTCCACGACCGCCGCGACCCGGGTCATCACGGTGAGCGCCGCGGCATCGTGGAGCACGACGGCCACCCTGCAGGCCTGGGTGCGCGCCCCGGACTGGGGCTGGCTGAAATATGGCTCGGCGATCCTGGCCCATGTCGGCGCTGACGGCGTGAGCACGGCGCCGAGCGAGTCACGCTCGGCTACCCCAGTCGGAAGCTTCACCCTGACGCAGGCGTTCGGCGCCTATCCCGATCCAGGCACATCGCTGCCCTACTTCCGGACGGACTCCGCCGACTGGTGGATCAGCCAAAGCGGCCCGCTCTACAACACGCACCAGCACTGCGGCTCCGGTTGCGGGTTCACCCTGGGCGAGCCGAATGAGCACCTGTCCGTCATCCTTCCGTACTACCGCTATTCGGTAGTGATCGACTACAACACCCGCAACGCTCCCGGAGGCGTCCGTCCGGGCGGGGGCAGCGCCTTCTTCCTGCACGTCACCGACGGCCGTGCAACTGCGGGTTGCGTGGCCATCCCGCAGGCCAATCTGGTCGCGATCATGAAGTGGCTCACGCCGTCGGCGCACCCGCGCATCCTCATCGGAGTCTCGTGACACCCTGATGGGGTGGGATTCTCGCGGCGCATGGGCGCGCTCACCGTGGCTGTGCTGCTGAGCCTGGCCGCCTGCACGTCAGCGCGGACCCGGCACCAGCAGTCAGCCGCGCCGGGTAGCTCCGCCCAGACCTCGGCGCAGGTGGGGTCGCCGCAGGTAGGGGCGCCGCCGTCGACTCACGGCTCCTCTCGTGCGTCCTCCGCACCGGAGAGCAGCGAGATCCACTCCGCGGTGCCGACGACTGCGAAGCCGACATCAGCGCCGCCGGCCGCAGGACTGCCGTTGGCGTACCCGACAGGGTCAGCTACCCGCGTGATCACCGTGGTCGCACCCTCGGCATCCAGCACGGTCGCGACTCTGCAGGGCTTCGAAAAGGTTACGGCGGGTTGGCGCCCGCACGGTCAGGCCGTGAGGGCCTACCTGGGCTCGGCCGGCCTGTCCAGCCAGCCGAGGGAGGGGTTGTCCGCCACCCCGGTAGGCAGCTTCACACTCACCTTGGCGTTCGGCCGCAATCCGAATCCCGGCACGTCCCTGCCTTACCGGCAGACGACGCCCGCCGATTGGTGGATCAGCCAGTCCGGTCCGCTGTACAACACTCTGCAGCGTTGCACGGGCAGCTGTGGGTTCACCCAGGGCGACCCCAACGAGCACCTCTACGACATCACGCCGCTCTACAACTACGCCGTCGTCATCGACTACAACCGCGCACCGGTCATCCAGGGGGCCGGCAGTGCGTTCTTCCTGCATGTGGCAGTGGGCGAACCGACCGCGGGCTGCGTCGCGATCGCGCAGGATTCGCTCACGTCGATCATGGGATGGCTGACCCCCGCGACACACCCCCGGATCCTCATCGGCGTCGGCCGCTAGTGACCCTGGGTCAGTGCGCCGACTCGCCGGCGAAGTGCGCCGCGCCGAGCAGGGGAGCGTGCTCGCGGTCCCTGGCCAGCCGCATAGTCGGCGGCGTGGTGCCCCCGTCCGCGATGCCGGCGCGGAACCAGGGCTCGAACAGGTCCCATGACGCCGCCATTGAGCCACCGACGACCACGACGTCGGCGCCGAAGTCACGCAGGCACGGCCCCAGTGCGCCGCCCAGTGCGTGCAGTGCGTTCTGCAACACCCCGACGGCCATTGGGTCGCCACCGCGGGCCGCAAGGGCTATCTCGCGGACGTCAGCGGTGCTGTCGTCGCTCGCTGCCCGGTAAGCCCGACGGATGGCCCGGCTCGACATGGTCTCCTCGAGCGGCGTGCCCGCGATCTCGAGCCGGTGCGCCCGCCCGTCACGGGGGATCCCCGGGCCGACGGAGACGATCTCGCCGTCGACGAGCCAGCCCGTGCCGACCCCGGTCCCGAGGGTCAGGCCGAGGCAACGTCGATAGCCCGCGGCCGCGCCGTGCGCCCACTCACCCAGGGCGAAGGCGTCCGCGTCGTTGAGGAAGGCGATCCCGCCGGGCGGTCCGGGCAGCCGGGTCGAGATCGCCGCCCGCAAGTCGAGGCCGTGCAGTGACTCGAATTTGCCCACGCCCACGAACAGGGCCACGCCGCGGGCGTAGTCGAACGGGTCCGGCATGGCTACACCCCAGGTGGCGCCCTTCGGCGCCGGCACCGCTTCGGCTGCAGCGATCAACGTGTCGACGATCTCGGCCGCGGGCGCGCCACCGTCCAGTTCGCGACGGTGCACCGGGCCGACGAGCACGCCGCGGTTCGCGTCGACAAGGGCGGCAGTGACATGGGTGCCCCCGACGTCGAGTACGGGGATGAGCGAGTTCGCCACAACTGGATTGTGCTGCACGCCCGGCTAGGCGTGCAGCGCGAACTGGGCGAGCAGACCCGGCTTGGCCTGCTCCGCAAAGTCGACCGCGTCAGCCACCGCCACGTCGTAGATGCGGTATTTCTGCTTGCCCGCCGCGGTGGTGGCCGTGAGCGTCGTCAGCCCGAAGCGTCGCTGGAAGTACGTGCTGGTGAAGTTCCACCCGATGATCCCGTCGCGGTCGATCGCGCTCCGGCGCCGTACCAGCGAACCCGATGATGCGACGACGTACCCGTCGGCCAGCGCGTGGCCGAGGTTTCGGTACCGGTCACGGGCCAAGGGCACAGCCACGACCAGCAGAGTCAGCGATGCGAGCCAGACGTAGATCGGAAGCCGCGCGGCCCAGCACACCAGGGCGGCGAGCCCGACCAGCACGAGTGCACCACTCGCGGCGCGGATCAGCCGCCGGCGCCGGGCCGCCTCGCCGTGCGGGCTCAACGCGACCGCGAACGGCGCGGAGCTTTCGAGCACCTCGCCCGCGACCCGAATGGCGACCTCGCGTGGGGCGGGCGGCACCAGCAGGCCGCTGTTGCGCTCGGCGCCGCCGCCGCTCTTCAGTCCGGTCGCGATGGCTATGCACCGGGCCGCGCCGACCCAGCGCAGCAGGATCGATTCCGAGATCTCGGCGCCGTGCAGGCGACGCCGCTCGATGCTCGTGGCCCGAGTTGTGACAAGACCGCGGGTGACGTGCAGCGTCCCCTCGGGATGGCGGGTCAGGCGGAACTTCCAGAACGCGAGCACGTAACCGACCGTTGACGCGACGGCGATGAAGACGAGCACGACGACGGAGATGACGGCTACGTCGATCGCGATGGGCGTGTGCCGGAGTTGGTCGCCGATGGAGCGCAGCGGAGCCACTCTGCTCGCGTCGATGTGGGCGTCATTGCCGATGCGCCAGCCGAAGCCGAACAGGGCTAGGCCGGTGAGGACGCCGGACAGGGTGAACGGTGCGTAGCGCACCCAGGCTGGCTCGAGGCGGATGATCTCCTGGTCGCCGGCCGCCGGAGCCATCGTGCTGTCGAGTACAGGCGCGGCCAGCTGTTGTCCGCGGTGCAGCAGCTCGGAACGCAACAGACCGGCCGCCTCGGCACTCAAGCCGTCGAGAGCGAACTGGTCTCGGCGCTTGCGGTCCGACGTGCCGGTGCCGATGACGACCTTGGCCAGGCCGAGGATGCGATGCAGCAGATGCGCGGTGACGTCGACGGAGCGCACCCGGTCGAGGGGTGCGGCGACCGTGGTGCGGTGCAGCAAGCCACGCCGTAGCTGGATCTGTTCGGGGGTGATCCGGAAGCGGGTCGTGACCCAGCGCAGCAACGAGAACGTCGTCACGATGCCGGCGGCGATCAGGCCCCAGATCAGGCCCTGGGAGCTGCCACCGCTAGCCAGGAACAGCCCGGCCAGCGCTGGCAGGGCCTTGCCCACTTCGATGACCGGGTGGACGAGAAGCATGCGCGGGCTGAGCCGGCGCCACTCGGCATCGGGGGTGGTGATCGCCGGCTCGGACAGCGCCGCGCTCACGTGCCGTCGCCCCCCGCCGCCTGGGTACGCACGGTGAGCTCGTCGACCATCGCAGCTGCCATCTCCTCGGCCAGGCCGTGGATCTTCAGCGGGCCCGCGGCCGACGCGGTCGTGACCGTCACGTTAGCCAGCCCGAACAGCTGCTCGAAGGGACCCCGCTCCATGTCCACGGTCTGGATGCGCGAGACCGGGGCGATGCGACGCTCCTGCTTGAACCAGCCCGATTGCGTGTAGACGGCGGTTTCGGTGGTCTCCCACCGGTGCACGCGGTAGCGCCACTGCGGCATGACGACCAGATGAGCCGTGGCGAGGATCAAGCTCAGTATGAAGATGATCGAGGTCGCTAGCTTCGACGGCAGGGCAGCCCAGACGATCGCCTCGGCGGCGAGCACCACCAGCCAGCCAGGCACGGCCCGCACGGCCCAGAACCAGCGCGCCCTGGGGCTGACGAGGTTGGCGGGTGCACGCAGGCGAGACTCGGTCACCTGTCCATCGTGCCGTGTCGTCCGATTCGTCCGGGAGGGGCGATCATATTGATCACCGATGACAGTTGTGATTGCCCTGATCAAGACCCACCCAGCAGTGCGAGACTCATGCCGTGACAGACGGCGATCGCAATGTTGCTCGAGGTGGCGAGGTGACAGATCGCAATGTTCTCGGTGGTGAGCTCGAGGTCTGCGGCACCGACCCGCTGACGGGGTTCTTCCGTGACGGATGCTGCACCACCGGGCCCGACGATGTAGGCAGCCACACCATCTGCGCCGTGGCGACCAGTGAGTTCCTGGATCACCAGCGATCTGTGGGCAACGACCTCAGCACGCCGATGCCCCAGTACCGGTTTCCTGGGCTGGCGCCCGGGGATCGCTGGTGTGTGGTGGCCGCCCGCTGGCTGCAGGCCTACCACGACGGGGTGGCGGCGCCGGTCGTCTTGGCCGCGACGCACGAACGCGCGGCCGAGATCGTCCCGCTCGAGCTGTTGCGTGAGCACGCCGTCGACGTCCCGGGGGACCTCAGCTCGCTGGCCTGACTGCGGGCGGGCGGCGGTGAACTCACGGGCGTTGGTCGCGGCGATCCCGCCGCGCCGACTAAGAAGTGGCAGTCGTTCTGGTCACGGCGGCGGGGGAGACGGCAGACCATCGTGTACTTGCCGACCAGGTAGGTCGAAGTGCCGAGGACCATGTCGCCGACGATGTTGCCCGGGATGGTCTGCTGGCTGACCCAGAATTCGTAGCAGCCGTGCATGGCGCTCATCAGGTCTCGCCCCCGTCACACTCGCGGTTACCGCAGCAGGTTCGCGACGGACTGTAGGGGACCTCATCCCGATCCGCAGTATGAGGACACCTTGCCTACCAGCCGCGCGCGCGCCATTCGGCGACGTGTGGACGCTCGGCACCAAGCGTGGAGTCGCTGCCGTGACCGGGGTAGAACCAGGTCTCGTCCGGCAGTTCACCGAACACGCGAGACTCGACGTCGTCGACGAGGGACGTGAACTCCGCGGGCGAGCCGGTCTTGCCGACACCACCGGGGAACAGCGAGTCGCCGGTGAACAGGTGCGGCGTGCCGCGCGGGTCGCGGAAGAGGACCGCGACGGAACCCGGGGTGTGCCCGCGCAGCGCGATGATCTCCAGCGACACGTCGCCCACCGTGATCGTGTCGCCGTGGTTGAGCCGTTCGTCGACCGCGACGGGAAGCTCGTCGGCGTCCGGGTCGCCCGCGTACACGGCGGCGTCCGCTGCCGCCACGACCTCGGCCAGGGCCTGCCAGTGGTCCGGATGGCGGTGCGTGGTCAACACGGCCGACACGGGCGGGCCTTCGAACTCGATCAACTCGCGCAGCCGCGGGGCCTCGTTCGCCGCGTCGATGAGCAGCCCTTCGCCGGTGCTCGGGCAGCGCAGCAGGTACGCGTTGTTGTTCATCGGCCCGACGGCCAGCTTGGCGATGGTCAAGCCCGGCAGCCGGCGTACGTCCTGCGGGCCGCCGACCTCGACGTTGCCTGTGTAGTCCTCAGTCATGGCGCCGAACCTAGTACCCCGCGAAGGTCTAGTCGAAGATCGGCTCGAACTCCTGCGTCGGCGGCCCGGATGTGAGGTCCAACGCCATGTCGGGCAGGAAGTGCAGCACCGAGTCGACGTAGGAGGTCACTGCCTCGTCACGTCCCACGTCGTACCCGCGCGCCTCGGACAGGAACCAGCGGTGCTCGTTGATCTCGTGGAACAGCTCGGCGTCGGGCATCTTGGCCCGCTCGTCGG
>JBDTXT010000061.1:0-9975 GCA_040006035.1 Pseudonocardiales bacterium
ACCGTCACGCTCAAGACCGACCACACCGGCAACCAGCTGATCAAGGCCTCCGACGTCAAGGAGCGCGGCATCATCGTCGGCAGCGTCCGCAAGGTTCGTTCTGAGGGTGAGGGCGCGATCGTGACGCTCGCGCTCGACCCGAGCCGGGCGAGCATCATCCCCAAGAACGTCTCCGCGCAGATCCTGCCCAAGACGCTGTTCGGCGAGCAGTACGTCGCGCTTCAGCTGCCCGACGTGGCCGGACCGCACATCGAGAACGGCGACGTGATCCCGCAGGACCGCTCCAAAGCCGCGCTCGAGATCTCGACCGTGCTGGGCGACATCCTGCCGCTGCTGCAGGCGGTCAAGCCGGCCGAGCTGAACGCGACCTTGACGGCGCTGGCTGACGCGCTGCGTGGCCGCGGCGAGAAGCTCGGCCAAACCCTCGTGACGCTGGATCGGTACCTGTCGTCGTTCAACCCGGAGGTGCCACGTCTCGTCGGTGACCTGAAGAAGCTCGGTCAGGTGGCCGTGCAGTTCAACAACGCCGCACCGGACGTGATCGCCACGCTCGACAACCTCAAGACCTCGTCGCGGACCTTGATCGAAAAGAAGGCGGCACTGGACAATCTGCTCACGACCGCGACGAACACCTCGAATATCATCTCCAGCTTCCTGGCCGAGAACGAGCAGCGGCTGATCACGCTCAACGGCACGACGGACAAGGTCTACAACTTGCTCAACCGTTACTCGCCCGAGTTCGGCTGCCTGTTCGCCGGCCTCAACGAGCTGAACACGCGGGCCACGAACTCGATCGTCCACAACCAGATCCAGCTCAGCGCCCAGTTGGACATCCAGCCGCCCAACCTCGGTCCTTACAAGCCGGGCAACCAGCCCAAAATCATCACCGGGCTCGGGCCACACTGCTTCGGGCTGCCGAACCCGCCCGTCCCATTCACCGTTCCGGGCGATTTCCGCTGCCTCAACGACGGCGCGCCGCTGACGACCGATCCGTGCAGCCAGGCCGGGTCGGCGGCCTTCAGGCAACAGGCGATCGGGTCCAGCGCCGAAACCGCACTGGTCAACACCCTGATCGCCAGCACGGTCGGCTCGACTCCGGACAAGGTTCCCGGGATCGCGACGATTCTGGCCGCCCCGGCACTGCGCGGAACAGAGGTGACCGTCAAATGAGAGGCCTGCTGTCCCCATTGCTCAAACTGATCACCTTCCTGGTGATCACGTCGTTCGCCACCTACGTGCTGGCCGCGACAATCGCGAACACGAGTTACGGTTCCACCACCACCTACCAGGCGAACTTCCAGGACGTCAACGGCTTGCAGCTCGGCGACGACGTCCGGGTCGCTGGCGTCCGAGTCGGCTCGGTGACCAATATCAAGATCGTCGACCACAACCGGGCACGGGTTGCGTTCACGGTGCAGAAGAGCCGTCCGCTGCCGAAGTCCACCGAGGCCCACCTGCGCTACCGCAACCTGATCGGGCAGCGCTACCTCGACATCGAGCAGGGCGGCGGCAACGCGAATGACCTGCTGAAGAAGAACGACATCATCCCCGAGACCCAGACGTTCCCCGCGCTCGACCTGACCGCGCTCTTCCAGGGCTTCAAGCCGTTGTTCCAGGGCCTGAACGCCACCCAGATCAACAAGCTGTCGACCGAGATCATCCAGACGCTGCAGGGTGAGGGCGGCAGCTTCGAACTCCTGCTCGGCAATCTGGGCGATCTCACCAACGCGATCGCCGACAAGGATCAGGTCATCGGCAGCGTCGTCGACAACCTGAGTTCGGTGCTGATCGCGGTCGGCTCCCGCGACGCCGAACTGTCCAACCTGATCCTGCAGCTACAACAATTCGTCACCGGCCTGGCCCAGGACCGCACCGTGATCGGTAACTCGATCACCAGCATCAACGACCTGACGACGTCGACCGCGAGCCTGCTCAGCCAGATCCGCGCGCCGCTGGCCAAGGACATCGTCGACCTCACCGCGCTGACCGGCGTGCTGAACAAGAACAGCGATACCGTCAAATTCGTCGTTCAGCAACTACCGGGCACCGTTGCCACCCTGATCCGGACGGCCAGCTACGGCTCTTGGTTCAACTTCTATCTGTGCACGCTCAGCGGGACGATCACCCTACCCGGCAACAACGTCATCAAGATCCCGGTCAGCAAGAACCCCGCGCCCAGGTGTCAGGGATGAGCACCGACACGGCAACGCGCGCACCCGAGGAGCACTCGGGCCCGGTCAAGACGCGCAAGACGAATGTCGGCGGCAAACCGTTCAGTTCGCGCAACCCGACGGCGATCGGCGCGATCGGCCTGGTCCTGATCATGGTGATCCTCTGGGCCGGCTTCAACGCGGGCAAGCTGCCGATCATCGGTGGGGGCACCGAATACACCGCGCTGTTCACCGAGGATGCCGGGCTCGGCCCGAACAACGACGTCCGCATCGCCGGCGTCAAGATCGGCACCGTGTCGTCGGTCGCGATCGAGAACGACCACGTGAAGGTCAAATTCAAGGTCAAGCACGCCTACATCGGCGATCAGAGCACGATCGCGATCAAGCTGAAGACCTTGCTCGGCGCCAAGTACCTCGCGATCGACTCCCAGGGCACAAAGAAGCAGAAGTCCGGTGACACGATCTCGGTGAAGCGCACAACCTCACCGTTCGACGTCTACCCGGCCTTCACCGAACTGACCCAGACGGTCGAGGCGATCAACACCGACGACCTGGCCAAGGCGTTCGACGTGCTGTCCTCGGACTTTTCCAAGACGCCGCCATCGGTCAGGAACGTTGTCACCGGCTTGAGCCGGCTCTCCAACACGATCGCGTCCCGCGACACCAAACTGCGCACGCTGCTGAGCGAGGCCAAGAAGGTGACCGGCGTGCTGGCCGACCGCGACACGGAACTGCAGCGGCTGTTCGCTGACGGCGGTCTGCTGCTGGACGAACTGAACGCGCGCCGTGACGCCATCCACTCGCTGCTGATCAACACGACGACCCTGTCCATCCAGCTCAAGGGGCTCGTGGCTGACAACACGAAGACGATCGGTCCACTGCTCGACAACCTGCACGAGGTGTTGAGCTTGCTGCAGGCGAATCAGGACAGCCTCGAGCGTGGCATCGCGCTGCTCGGGCCGTTCTTCCGCGTCTTCAACAACTCCATCGGCAACGGGCGATGGTTCGACAACTACATCTGCAACCTCAGTCCGGGCGGCATCCTCGCCCAGGCGAACCTGGCGACGCAGGACGGGGGGTGTCAGCCCGCATGAAAAAGCTCTCGGGAAACGTCACCCGTGTCATCGGAGCGGTCGTCGTGCTGGCGATCGTCGCGGGCGCGGGCTGGTACTTCTTCTTCGCCGGCGACTCGAGCAAGAAGGTCAGTGCGAACTTCTCTTCGGGCGTCGGCGTCTATCCCGGCACGCCGGTCAAGATCCTGGGCATCGAGGTCGGGGCTGTCACCAAGGTCACCCCCCAAGGTGGCTCGGTGAAGATCGACATGAAGTACGACAAGAAGTACAAGGTGCCGGCCGACGCGATCTCGGTCGTGGTGGCCAACTCGCTGGTCTCGGACCGCTACATCCAGCTCGCACCCGCCTACCCCGGCACCGGCCCGACGCTGAAGAGCGGCGCCAACATTCCGTTGTCACGCACGGCCTCACCATCCGAGCTCGACGACATCTACGGCGCGTTGAACGAGCTGTCGGTAGCGCTGGGACCCAACGGCGCCAACAAGAACGGCTCGCTGTCGACACTGGTGAACATCGCGGCGGCGAACCTCGACGGCAACGGCTCGGCGTTCGGCAACAGCATCACGCAGCTGTCCAAGGCAGCGGCCACCCTGTCCAACGGTCGCGAGGACCTGTTCGGGACCGTTCGCAATCTCGAGGTATTCACCAAGGCGCTGTCGGCCAGCGACACGCAGGTGCGTCATTTCGAGGAACAGTTGGCTCAAGTCGCCGGCGACCTGGCCGACGAGCGCGCCGACCTGGGCCTCGCGCTGCACAACCTGACGGGGGCGCTGCACGACGTGGCGATCTTCGTGAAGACCAATGCCGGCAAGGTGCACACCGACATCGTGGGGCTCAAGGACATCACCAGCATCCTGGTCAGGCAGCAGGCAGCTCTCAACGAACAGCTGGCCGTCGGGCCGGTGGCGCTGGCCAACATCGTGCACGCCTACCAAGAGACCCAGGGCACCCTCGGCACCCGCAGCAACCTGGGCAACCTGCTGGACCCGGCCTCGGTGTGCGAGGCCATTCAGTCGGTCGTGATCGACAAGGTTCCCGGTGGCCTCGGCGACCTGCTCAATATCCTCACCAAGACGCCGAGCTCGCCGCTCAGTACGCTGCTTGGGCCGTTGACCCAGCAGATCGTGACGAACTGTAAAGCCGTGCTTTCGCAAGCGCAGGCAGGCCAGCCCAAGCCCGCACAGACGCCGAATCTCGACCCGCTGCGCAAGATACTCGATGGCCAGCCGATCATTCCCGGGGCGGGTGGCTGAGATGCGCGCGAAGACTCTCGCGGTGACCCTGGCCGTCGCCACCCTGGGGCTCACCGGCTGCGGCTTCCACGGTCTCTACGGCATGAACCTGCCGGGTGGCGTGAATGTCGGCAGCCACCCGTACACAGTCACGATCGAGTTCCGGGACGTCCTCGACCTGGTGCCGCAGTCCAACGTCAAGGTTAACGACGTCGCCGTGGGCAAGGTGACGTCCATCAGCCTCGACGGCTGGAACGCCAAGGTCAAGGTGCAGATCCGCAGCGACGTGCATCTGCCGGCGAACGCGCGCGCCCGGGTGCAGATGACCTCGTTGCTGGGTGAGAAGTACGTCAACATCGCACCCCCCATCGGCCAGTCCGAAGGCACGCTGGCCGACGGCGCGAACATCCCGATCTCACGCACCGGCACCGCTCCTGAGGTGGAAGAGGTGCTCGGTGCGCTGTCGCTGATGCTCAACGGCGGCGGCTTCGAACAGATCCGCACCATCACGACTGAGCTGAACAAGGCGCTCGACGGCAACGAGACCGCCGTCCGCAGCCTCATCGGTCGCCTGAATACCTTCGTCGGCACCCTGGACAACCAGAAGGACGACATCACGACGGCGCTGATCAACGTCGACAAGCTGGCGGCGACCCTCAACCGTCAGAAGCAGACGATCCTCGACACCCTCGACACGCTGCCGCAGGCCATCACGATCCTCAAGGACAGCCGGAGCAAGCTGACCACTCTGCTGACCAGCCTGGCCCGCCTCGGCACGGTCGCCTCCCGAGTCGTCAACTCGACGCAGAAGACGCTCGTCTCATCCCTCAAGTCACTGGCCCCGGTGCTCGAGAGCCTCACCGCGACCGGCAGCGACCTGCCCGCCGCGTTCAAGATCTTGCTCACGTTCCCGTTCCCGCTCGGGGCCTCAAACAAGTTCGCCAAGGGTGACTACGCGAACCTCAACATCTTCCTCGATTTCAACCTGACCAATGAACTCTGCGGCATCAACATCCCGGCGCTGTGCGCACTGGGCAAGACGTTGCCGAAGTCGGGCAACGCAACGCCATTGACCCCGAAGGCTTCGGCCGGGACGGCGCCAGATACCAGCGGGCAGTCGGCGTTGCCCGTCGTCCCAGGCGCAGGAGGGTGACGACACCATGTTGACAAGATCGACCAAGGTCCGCCTGATCCTGTTCGTGATCATCACACTCGTCGGTGTTTCCTACGTCAGTGCCAAGTACGTCGGCATCACGAAGGGCATCATCGGCGCCAAGGGCTGCACGATCAGTGCCGATTTCCCTGATTCCGGCGGCATCTTCTCCAACGCCGAGGTGACCTACCGTGGCGTCGCGGTGGGCAAGGTCGGCAAGCTGCACCTCGTCGAGAACGGCGTCCGGGTCGACCTGCGTCTGGATAAGTGCGACCACCCGAAGATCCCCGCCAGCGCCGTCGCCCAGGTCAGTGACCGGTCGGTCGTCGGCGAGCAGTACGTGAACCTGATCCCGCCGAACGGCGATGGCCCGTTCCTCTCGGCCCATCAGGTCATCCCGATGAAACGGAACAAGCTGCCCGTAGCGACACAGGTGCTGCTGGCCAACCTCGACTCGTTGGTGAACTCGGTCGACCTGGGCAAGCTGCAGACCACCGTGTCCGAGCTCGGCCTGGCCTTCAACGGCCGCGGCCTTGCCCTGGGCTCGCTGCTGGACTCCTCGAACGACCTGCTGACGGCCGCGGAGCAGAACCTGCCGCAGACGATTTCGCTCATCCGGACCTCGAGTGGGGTGCTGCAGACCCAGCTCGACGAGGGGCCTGCGTTCGCCAGCTTCAACCACAGCCTGAATCTGCTCAGTGCCCAGTTCAAGGCCAGCGACACCGACATCCGGACCCTGCTCGACGACAGCCCGAGCGACCTCGGGGTGGTGCGTAAGTTCATTCAGGACAACCAGACCGACCTTGGCATCGTGTTCGCCAATCTGGCCAGCACCGGCACGCTGCTGGTGCGCCATCTGGACGGTCTGGAGCAGATCCTCGAGCTGTACCCGGCCCTGGCCGCTGGTGGCTACACCACAGCTCGGGACAACGTCGGCCGGCTGGGTTTCGTCGTCGACCCGAACCCCAACAACCCGCCCGACTGCGGCAACGTGCAAAAGGGTCGCGAGGGCTACGACGGAACACGGTTCCGGACTCCCGGCGACCTGACCCCGGCTCCGCCGAACACGGCGGCGCATTGCACCGCCCCGGTGAGCAGCGGGACGAACGTGCGTGGGTCGGCGAACGTGCCCGGCGGAGACCCGATCAGCACCGCCGGCGGCAACTATGCCTATCCTCGGGTAACCACAGCCAACACTGTCAGAGTCGGCGACCTGGGTAATGCTGCGGCGCTGCTCGGTGACCGATCGTGGCTCGCGATCCTGACCGACGGGCTGCACTGAGCCTCGCCCATGCCTGGGTGATCGGGGCGATGCCCACGGCGGACGGTGCCGTGGGCCGAAGGAATAAGGGAGACCATGACCGACACGCGGCACCGTAGCGGCACGGCGCCGTGGATCACCGCCGGCGTGCTCGGGGTCGTGGCGATCGTCCTGGCGGTGGTGCTCACTGTGTTCATCGTCCCTAATCGCGGTGATTCACCCGGGGCGCTCAGTGGGTCGGAGAAACAGGCCGTCAGCGCCGCCAGGCAGGAACTGATCAACATCCTCACGTACTCCCGCAAGACATTCGAGGCCGACTACACGCGCACCGTCGACGGCGCAACCGGCCCGCTGAAAGACGATCTTGCCAAGAAGAAGACCCTCACCCTCCAGACGTTGACCAAGAGCAAGTTCGATCTCAAAGGCACCGTGAGTGCGGCCGCGTTCGAACAGCGGGTCGGCAACACGACCGTCGTCCTACTCTCGGCCACGGGCTACACCGTCGGCGACAACGGCGTACCGGTGCCCAAGTCGATCGACCGCTTCGAACTGACGATGACCAAGGTCAACGGCAAATGGCTCGTGAGCGACTTCCGCAACGTGGGGCTGGGGTCATGACCGACAAGCCGACCTCCGACGACGCCGACACCGACACAGGCGCCGACTCCGCGCCGGCCGACGCCGGCACCGCCAAGCGCCCGTCGCCCAGTGCCCAGGCGGCCAGCCGGGCCCGGCGCATCGGCGGGCGCCCCGTGCCAGGCCCGCGGCCTACGCCGACCCCGGCCCCGGCCCCTAGCAAGGCGGGCGCGACGAAGACGCGTGCGAGCGCCAAGTCCGCGAAGGAAGCCGACACCGCGACCGCAAGCACGTCCAGCGCCCGCCGCGGTGGGCTGCGGGCCGCCCGGGCGGCGGCCACCGAACGGGCCGTCGAGGCCGAGCGGCCGGCCACCAGCCCGCGCAAGCGCCCGACCGGCAAGTCGGGCGCCGTCGTTGCCCGCGACGCGAAGGCCGCGGCTGCGTCACGCCGCCGCCGCAGCGAACTGCTGCGCTGGCTCCCGGCCGGGGTTCTCGCCGTAGCCGCGCTCGTGCTTGCGGTGCTCTGCGTCACCCTAGGCAGCGGCGTCTGGTACGCCACCAAGTCCAGCGATGAGGTGCGCGGTGAGGTACTCGCCGCCGCCAAGACCTGCGCCGGCAAGGTCAGTTCGTATGACTACCGCAAGCTGGCGGAGGCGAAGAAGGACGGGATGAGCTGCGCGACGGGGCAGTTCAAGAAGGACTACGCCAAGGCGATGGACACGATCGTCGCCAAGGAGGCCCCGGTGACCAAGACGACGCAGTCGGTCCAGGTCGCCAAGGCGGGCATCGAGCAGGTCAGCAGCGACGGCAAGCAATGGACCGTCCTGATCTACGGCCAGCACACTGTCACCAACACCAAGACTGGCTTGAAGACGCCGCGGTTGGACAAGCTCAGCGTCCGGGCGACGATGGACAAGGTCGGCAACAAGTGGCTGATTTCCAAGATCGACGTCATTCCCGGCTGAGTCGGTCCTTTCCCCCGAAGGGGCTGACATGACCGAGGACCCACTGCTGCCCTACCTGAACGCTGAACGCGAACGGCTACGGCTCGACGTCCACCCGGCGGACCCGCTGGACGTCCCCGAAGTCCCCAGGCTGCTCGCCGGCGCCGCCGAGGTCGACATCACTCCACCTCCGGGTATGCCCAAGGCCGGCCACTCGTCCAATGCGCAGACCGGGACCGGGTTCCGCACCCGGCTGCACGCCCACGTGCTGCACCTGCGGGCAGGAACGACGTCCCTCGCGCTCGTCCAGTGCGACCTGCTGGCCGGCTCGGCAGTCGTGGCGCAACTCGTGGCGCAGGCCGTGACCGAGGACACCGATGTGCGGCTGCCGGGGTTGTTCATGGGGGCGACCCACACCCACGCCGGACCGGGACAGTTCCACGGCAACGAACTGATGAACCGGTTCTCGTCCAATCACTCCGGCTTCGACCCGGCTTGGACGTCGTTTCTGGTCCAGCAGATCGCCGGGGCGGTGCGGCAGGCGGTCGCTACCCGCCGGCCGGCCCGGCTGGCGTTCGGAGCCACCGAGGTGTGGGGGCTGACGCGCAACCGATCCCTGGACTCCTACCTTCGCAACGAGAACGTCGACGACAAGAGCAGGGGTGCCGAGCGCAAGTACGCCGCGATCAACCCGTGGCTGCATCTGCTGCGCGTCGACGCCGAGGCGCCCGACGGCGGGTACGAGCCGCTTGCCGCCACCGTCATCTTCTCGGTGCACGGCACCGGGATTTCTCAACGCGATCACGCCTACAACGCCGATGTCTGGGCCTACCTCAAGGGTGAGCTGAGCGGGCACATCATCGCCACGACCGGGCAGCGCGCGGTCGTCGGCGCGGTCGAGGGCACCCACGGCGACGTCGCACCCGCGGTGCGCGCGGGGCAGCTGGTGTATCCCGAGACCGAACGCGTGGGGCGTGGGATCGGCACCGCCGCGGCCGAGCTGTACGACCGGCTCGAGGGCGACCTGCGGGCTGAGGTCCCGCTGGCCGCCGGGCTGCGCGAGATCGATCTATCCGAGAATCCCTGCATCGGCGGCGTCATCCTGCCCGCGCCGGCGTTCGGGGCGGCGACGATGGCCGGTGCGCACGAGAACAACACGCCGGTCATCCACCGCATCCCGCCGTTTCGTCCGGGGCTGCCCAAGCCCGGCGCCCGCGGGCCCCATGGCGCCAAGTGGATCCCGGGCGGGCGCCGACTGCACGATCGGCTCGTCGCGCCGTCGAGCTTCCCGAGCGTGCTGCCCGTTCAGGTGCTGCGCATCGGCCCGACGGTCCTGGTCGCGCTGCCTTTCGAGGTCACCGTCGAGTCCGGTCGCCGGGTCGAAGCGGCCGTCCGCGACGCAGTCGGGCCGAATGCGGGCATCGATCGGGTCGCAGTGTCCTCGCTGGCGAACGAGCAGTTCTGTTACCTGACCACCCCAGAGGAATACTCGCTGCAGCGCTACGAGGGGGGCAACACCCTCTACGGCCCGCGCAGCCAACCGTTCGCCGCCGCCGCAGCCGCCA
>JBDTXT010000062.1:0-9969 GCA_040006035.1 Pseudonocardiales bacterium
ACCGCGGCGCACGGCGTGATCATCCCGCTCGAGTGCGAGTTCTTCAGCCTGCGCGGCGTCGCGCTGCTCATCGACACCGTCGAGAAGGTGCGCGAGCGGCTCAACCCGCAGCTGAAGCTCGACGGCATCCTGGCCACGATGTACGACGGCCGCACGCTGCACGGGCGCGAGGTGTTCGCGCGCGTGGTCGAGGCCTTCGGCGACGACGTGTTCGACACCGTAATCTCGCGTACCGTGCGTTTCCCGGAGACGACCGTCGCGGGGGAGCCGATCACCACGTGGGCACCGACCTCGGCCGGTGCGACCGCCTACCGCAACCTCGCGCGCGAGGTGCTGTCGCGCTCATGAACAACCCAACAGAGCGAGGACGTCGATGAGCAAGAGGGCCAGTTTGCCTGGGGCCGCGGAACTGTTCCGCACCACGTCGGTGGCCGCCGAACCCGAGCCGCCACCCCCGCCCGCGCATCCTGGCGTCGGCGCGGTTCCACCGGCGATCCCCGAAGCTACCGAGCGCGAGGAGCCGAGCCGACGCGCCAACCTGAGCGCCGCACCGGTCGCGCCGGCCGCCAGAGCACCGGTACGCAACCGCCGGATTCGCGCGGTCAGCGACCGCGGGCCGTCAGGGCGTGAGCGCCACGACGAGAAGATCACGGTGTACTGCTCGCCTGATGAACTGCTCGACCTCGAATCGGCCCGGCTGACGCTGCGGGCTGAACACGGCCTGGCCATCGACCGGGGACGGATCGTGCGTGAAGCGGTTGCCGTGGTGCTCGCCGATCTGGAGGCCAAGGGCGAGGCATCCATCCTGGTCCGGAGACTGCGCGAGTTGTGAACCTTTCGGCTGAAGATGCGCTCGAGATCGAGCTGCTGTCGACCGAGCCAGTCGCCCCAATCGGTTCAGCTATAGACGCACCGGCGCCGGATGACGGGCACTTCCGAGTCCGCCTGGAGAACTTCGAGGGTCCCTTCGACCTGCTGCTCAGCCTGATCACCCGTCGCCAGCTCGACCTGACCGAGGTCGCGCTCTCGACGGTCACCGACGAGTTCATCGCCTACCTGAGCGCATCAGCCCGTTGGGACCTCGGCCAGGCAACTGAATTCCTCGTGGTCGCCTCGACCCTGCTCGATCTCAAGGCGGCCCGGTTGCTGCCCTCGAGCGGGGCCGAGGACGAGGAGGACCTGGCGCTGCTGGAGGCGCGTGACCTGCTGTTCGCCCGGTTGTTGCAGTATCGGGCCTACAAGCTCGCGGCGGCCTATCTCGGCGAGTTGGACCGCGCCCAGGCCAAGCGCCACGGCCGCGCGGTCGAGCTCGAGCCGCAGTTCGCCTCCCTGCTGCCCGAGGTGCTGATCGGTATCAGCCCGGCGCGGCTGGCCGAGATCGCGGCGGCCGCCTCGGTACCCCGGCCGGTGCCAGTCATCATGACCGATCATGTGCACGCGTCTCGGGTCAGCGTGCGGGAGCATATGGTTGTTATCCGTGACCGGCTGCGCCGCGCCGGGTCGGCCAACTTCCGGGCGCTGGTTGCCGATTGCACCTCCACTCTCGAGGTGGTGGCCCGGTTCCTGGGGCTGCTCGAGTTGTATCGCGACGGTGAGGTTGCCTTCGACCAGGCTGCCGCGCTGGCCGAATTGCGGGTGCGCTGGGTTGGCCCGTCAGACGACGTGTCGGCGCGACGTGCAGCACCAGACGAGTCACCGCAGATCACGGTGGACGAGGAGTACGGGTGAACCTGACAGACGACGGCACACCGGTCGCGACGACGGCCGTCCCGCCTACGCCAACGCAGCCGGCGCAGGCTGGCAGTGCGCCCGAGGCGGTCGCCGAGCCCCTGCCGACGATGCAGACGGCTGAGCTGTGCGGCGCGCTCGAGGCCATCTTGTTCGTCGTGGAGGCGCCGGTGGCCATCGCCTCCTTGGCTGTCGCGGTCCAGCAGCCTGCCGACTCGGTTGCCAGCGCGATCGAGGTCCTTCGGGCGAGCTACGAGGCTCGGGGCGCCGGGATCGAACTGCGCGACGCGGCCGGTGGGGTGCGCATCTACACCCGGCCCGCCTACGCGGCCCAGGTCGAGATGTTCCTGCAGGACGGCCAGCGCAGCCGGCTGACCCAGGCGGCCCTGGAGACGCTCGCCGTGATCGCTTACCGGCAGCCGGTGACCCGGTCGCGGGTGTCTGCGATTCGTGGCGTCAATGTCGACGGCGTGGTGCGGACGCTGTTGATGCGGGGACTGGTCGTCGAAGTCGGCTCTGATCCCGACACGGGCGGCGGGCTCTATCGCACCACTGACCTGTTCCTGGAGAAGATGGGGCTGCAGTCGCTCGAACAACTTCCGTCCTTAGCTCCACTGTTGCCTGAGTTGGATGGCTTCGAAACCGATGAACTCTCGAGCTGACGATGAGCTGAAGGAGCCGCTAGTCGTCCGGCCCGACGGCATCCGACTACAGAAAGTCCTCGCCGCCGCGGGCATCGGCTCCCGGCGGACCAGCGAGCAGTTGATCGCCGAAGGCCGGGTAGCGGTGAACGGCGTACCGGTCATTGAGATGGGCATGCGGGTCGACCCGCAGACCGCGATAATCCACGTCGATGGGGCCCGGATCAACGTTCGGGACGACCTGGTGTACCTGGCCCTGAACAAGCCCCGCGGCGTGCTCAGCGCGATGTCGGACGACCGGGGCCGGCCCACCGTCGGCGATCTGGTGGCCGATCGCAATGAGCGCCTGTTCCACGTCGGCCGATTGGACGGCGATACCGAGGGGCTGTTGCTGTTGACCAATGACGGTGAACTCGCCCACCGGCTGATGCATCCGTCCTTCGGGATCGCCAAGACCTACCTGGCCACGGTCCCCGGGCCGATGGCCAAGGAGGTCGTGCGGCGATTGCGCGGCGGGGTCGACCTTGAGGACGGCCCGGTGCAGGTCGACTCGTTCCGGGTGGTGCAGACCCAGGGGGAGCGGGCGATCGTCGAGGTGGTGCTGCATGAGGGCCGCAACCACATCGTGCGCCGCTTGCTGGCCGAGGTGGGGCATCCGGTGCAGCGCTTGGTGCGAACCGCGATCGGCCCGGTTCGACTGGGCGGCCAGCGGGTGGGGACCATGCGCGAACTGACCCGCGACGAACTCTCTGACTTACATCGTCTTATCGACAAGCCGCTGTAACTACAAACCGACCTATCAATCAGCAGAACTATAGGTTTCAGGTCTGAGTAATTCATCGATATCTAGGTCGCGATTAGGTCGCGGTCTGGTGGTGCGAGCCCAGGCTTTACCGATATATCGATATCTCGCTAATCCTATGACGTAGCGCCCCGGCTATGCGATGGGAGGGGCGTCAACTGCCAGCCGGTTCAATTCACGATAGATCAGTTTCTCGATACATCGATGAAACGATCTAGTGACGTGTCGGGTAGTCGGTGTGTCGTTGTACAGCTTTAAGTATCAATCGATGAAAGGCTGTAGCGAGCAACCTATTCACCGACTTATCGGCGAGGAGATCCCGGGCGTGGCGGTGCGAGCAATACGTGGCGCGATCCAGGTCGACGCGAATGACCGCGACCAGATACTCACCGGCACAGCCGAGCTGGTCACCGCGGTGCTGCGGCGCAACGACGTCGACCCGAGCGACCTGATCAGCATCGTGTTCACCGCGACGCCCGACCTGACGGCGGAGTTCCCGGCCTACGCCGCGCGGTTGATGGGGCTCAGCGATGTCCCGTTGCTGTGCACCACCGAGATCGCCGTCCCTGGTTCGATGCCGAGGGTGCTGCGACTGCTGGCCCACGTGGAGTCCGGCCGGCCGCGCTCAGAGATCCGGCACGTCTACCTGGCCGGAGCCGCTGCCCTCCGGACGGACCTACCCCAGTAACGGCCTGGATATCGACCGGGAGCGCGACTGAGGATCAGCTGGAGGGCGAGACGGTCAGCGTGGCGCGGTCGCATGCTCAGGCACAGCGTAAGCCGCTGGGTGCTCACCAAGTCAAGCAGCGCTTTACACCCGCTGCGTCCGGTCTCGCCCGGCGGTCCGTACGCTGTGAGGTGGCTGCGACGTCGTCGCTGCCTGCTCGGCGTGCCACGCCGGCCGGTGCGAGCCGCACCAACCAGCCGCCTGCCGGCTCGAGCCTCGAGGAGTCGTTCGGTGACGCAGCACGACGCCCCGAACCCGGCCGGTAGCGCCGCGAGCGCTGAGCCTCATCCGGTGGTGGCAATGGACGGCCCCTCCGGGACCGGGAAGTCGACCGTGTCCCGACAGCTGGCCCTGCGCCTGGGCATGCGCTACCTCGACACGGGCGCGATGTATCGCGCCGCCACCCTGGCCGTGCTGCACCGCGGCGTCGACCTGGCCGACGCCGAGGCCCTGGCCGGCGCCGTCGACCAGTCCCAAATCGAGATATCGACAGATCCACTAAGGGTCGCGGTGGCCCTGGACGGCATCCGGGTCGATACCGAGATCCGCTCCAGCCCGGTCACCGCCGCGGTGAGCGCCGTGTCAGCGGTGCCGGCGATCCGGGCGCAGCTGGTGCGGGCGCAGCGCGAGCTCATCGGTGCCGGCGGGATCGTGGTCGAGGGCCGCGACATCGCTTCGGTGGTGTGGCCCGAAGCAGTGCCCAAGATCTACCTGATCGCCAGCTCTGCCGTGCGGGCCAGGCGCCGCGCCAGCGAGCTCGGTTCCGGCTCGGACCTGGCTGCCGTAGCGCAGGACATCGAGCGGCGCGACCGCCTCGACCGCACCCGCGCCGAGAGCCCACTGGCCAAGGTCGCGGACGCGATCGAGGTCGACACTACCGAGCTCGACATCGATGAAGTTGTAAATCGGCTTATCGACATAGTGCGAACCAGTGTCCGCCATGCCTGAGCCCACCCTGACCGACCGGGTGGAGGGCTCACCCCAGCTGCTGCGGCGACAATCGCTGGCCCGGCATATCTCGAGCGCCCTGGGGCAGGTCGAGATCCACCAACTGGGCGCTGTTCCCGCCCGCGGCCCGGTACTGCTCGCGATGAACCACCGCTCGCTGCTCGACGGCCCCCTGCTCTTCGGCGCGGTGCACCGCCCAGTCAGCTGTCTGGTCAAGGTCGAGGCTTTCACTCCCAGGGTGGGCCCGCTGCTGCGCAGCTCCGGCCAGATCCCGGTGCGGCGCGACGTCGTGGACGCGGCCGCGGTGCGGTTGTGCCTGCGAATCCTAGGCGCCGGCGGCGTCGTCGGCATCTTCCCCGAGGGGACCCGCGGGCACGGTCTGGTCGAGACGGCCAAGCCGGGGGTCGGCTATCTCGGCTTGCGGACCGGGGCCACCGTCGTCCCCGTTGCCTGCTCCGGAACCTCGCAGATGGCCCACCGACGCAGCTGGGCGCGCCCGCCAGCTGTGCTGCTGTTCGGCGACGCGATCGTCATGGATCGCTGGCCCGAGCGGCGAGTGCTCAAGCGCAGTGTCGCGTCGGCGGCGACCGAGCAGGTCAGGCTCGCCCTGGCCGCGCTCGTCACGATCGCCGACGACCTGCGGGCCGACCGGGAACGTGGGCGGCCCACCACCACGACCACGGAGCGAGCTCGTGACTGAGGATGACGGATCCGAGTTCTCCGGTGACGAGCCTGACGAGGTGGCGCTCGCACCGGTGGTTGCCGTCGTCGGGCGTCCCAACGTCGGTAAGTCGACCCTGGTCAACCGGATCCTCGGCCGCCGTGAGGCCGTCGTCCAGGACATTCCCGGAGTGACCCGGGACCGGGTGGCCTACGACGCGCTGTGGGGTGGGCGCCGGTTCACCCTCATCGACACGGGGGGCTGGGAACCGGACGCCCGCGGCCTACAGGCGATGGTGTCCGCACAAGCCGAGCGGGCCGTCGCGACCGCCGATCTAGTGCTGTTCGTCGTCGACGGCCGGACCGGTGCCACCGAAACTGATCTCACTGTCGCGCGGACGCTGAGACGGGCCGGCCGTCCCGTGATCCTCACCGTGACCAAGATCGACGACGAGCGTGCCGAGCCTGAGACAGCCGAACTGTGGAAGCTCGGCCTGGGCCAGCCCTATCCGGTGAGCGGTCTGCACGGGCGCGGCAGCGGGGACCTGCTCGATGCCATCCTGCAAGCGCTACCCGATGCACCGAGCGAGAATTTCAGCGAGGGCGGCCCGCGCCGGGTGGCGCTCATCGGCCGGCCGAACGTCGGCAAGTCCAGCCTGCTCAACCGCCTGAGCGGCGAGGAGCGCTCCGTCGTGGACGCCGTGGCCGGCACCACAGTCGACCCGGTGGACAGCCTGCTCGAACTGGGCGGAGAAACATGGCGATTTGTCGACACTGCTGGGTTGCGCCGACGGGTCAACCAGGCCAGCGGCATGGAGTACTACGCCAGCCTGCGTACCGCCGCCGCGATCGAGGCGGCCGAGGTGGCCGTGGTCCTGCTGGACGCCTCCGAGCCGATCGCCGAGCAGGACCAGCGAGTCATCGGTGAGGTCATCGAAGCCGGCCGGGCGCTCGTCCTCGCCTTCAACAAATGGGACCTCGTCGACGAGGACCGCCGGGATCTGCTCGACCGCGAGATCGACCGCGACTTCGCCCGAGTGGCGTGGGCGCCGCGCATCAACGTATCGGCACTCACTGGGCGGGCCGTGGAGAAGCTGGCCACCCACCTACGGGTCAGCCTGGCTTCGTGGGACCGCCGCATCCCGACCGGGCAGCTCAACAGCTGGCTGAACGAGGTCGTGGCCCAGACCCCGCCGCCGCCGCGCGGCGGCAAGGCAGCCCGGGTGCTCTTCGCCACCCAGGCCGGCACCCGCCCGCCGCGCTTCGTGCTGTTCACAACGGGGTTCCTCGAGGGCGGTTACCGCCGCTTCATCGAGCGGCGGCTTCGGGAGGACTTCGATTTCACCGGCACGCCTATCGAGATCTCGATTCGGGTGCGGGAAAAGCGGGGGGCCCCGTCGCGATAGGGTTACGGCCGGTCGTACCGGACCGGGACGTGGCGCAGCTTGGTAGCGCACCTGACTGGGGGTCAGGGGGTCGCAGGTTCAAATCCTGTCGTCCCGACAGAAGATGAGGCAGTGCTTTCGGACCTCGTAGTTCCGGAGCCGAACATCTCGGTTCCGGAACCTCGACTCGTCGGCTCGAGTCCTCGGTAACGTTCTGGCACTGAGCGGGTAATCCGACGGCGCGGCGCAGGAGGCATGGTGGCGGCAGGTCCCGACGCGACCGCCGCAGCAGCGTCAGCCGCCGCCGATCGGGTCATCACCATCCCCAACGCACTCAGCGTGCTGCGCCTCTTCGGCGTGCCGCTGTTCCTGTGGCTGCTGCTCGGCCCGCACGCCGACGGCTGGGCGATTGCGGTGCTGTTCGTTTCGGGGTTCACCGATTGGGCTGACGGTGTCCTTGCCCGCAGGCTCAACCAGATGAGCAGCCTCGGTGCCCTGCTCGACCCGCTCGCCGACCGGCTCTACATCCTGGCCACGCTGGCCGGGCTGGTCCTGCGCGACATCATCCCGCTGTGGTTGGCCATCCTCATCGTCGGCCGCGACGTCATCCTGACGTGCGCACTCGCGGTGATCAGGCGCTACGGGTACGCGCCCTTCGCCGTTCACTACCTGGGCAAGGCCGCGACGTTCTGCCTGCTCTACGCCTTCCCGTTCCTGCTCATCGGTGCCTACCACGGCACCGTCGCCGACGTCGCGCGTCCGATCGCATGGGCGTTCACCATCTGGGGGACAGGCTTGTATCTCTATGCCGGTGCGGTGTACCTGATCCAGACCTGCCAGCTCGTGCGGCAGGCACGCGCCCGTGCCTGAGCAGCCTGCGCCTACGGGCAACCTCATCTCGGCGCAACTGCTCGTCGACCTGGTCACCAACACCCTCGACCCCGGGTATGCGGCCACCGCCCGCCAGCGCGGTCGCGATGCCCCGCGGCGGTGGTCCGACCGCCCGGCCGTCGCGCTCGGCTGCGCCTTGATCGGGTTCATCCTGGTCGTCGCCTACATCCACACCCATCGCGGCGCTCCGCAGGCGGCCAAGGTGCACGACAGCTTGGTCGCCCGGGTTCGAGCTGCCCAGCACCGGGTCGACGGGCTGGCAGCCCAGGCGCAGCAACTCAACGATTCGCTGACCGTATTGCGCGATCAGGCATTGGCCCGCAGCGGCCCGTTGAGCCGTCAGCTGGGTCGCGAACAATTGCTAGCCGGGCAGACGGCCGTGGTGGGGCCCGGTCTGCAGGTGGTGTTGAAGGAGCCGCCGTCCGCGGCGACGACGGGACCGCCCGGGCGCGGCGGATCGGCGCCGGGCGCGGCCACCAATATCCTCAGTGACCGTGATGTGCGCAGCGTGGTCAACGAACTCTGGGCCGACGGCGCCGAGGCGATCTCGGTTAACGACGTCCGGCTGACCCCGACCTCGGCGATCCGCTTCGCCGGCGACGCCGTGCTCGTCGACTTCGCGCCGATCACCTCACCGTTCACGATCCGGGCGATCGGTGACGCCGACAACCTGGCCACGGGCTTCGCGTCCAGCGCAGTGGCGAGCCGCTACCAAACCCTGGCCGGCGCCAATGGGATCGGCTTTGCGTTCACCGAGCACAAGAAGCTGACGCTGCCGGCGACCCCGGTCGCCTCACCCCGCTTCGCCCACCCGGCCACCGCCACGTCGTCGCCCGCACCCCCCGGGCCTACTCGATGATCGCCGCGCTGGCGCTGGCCGCGGGCATAGTCGTCGGGTTGGTGTTTCGTCCCACCGTGCCGATCTGGCTCGAGCCATATCTCCCGATCGCTGTCGTGGCCGCCCTGGATGCCGTGTTCGGCGGCGTAAGGGCACGGCTCGACGGCATCTTCGACGCCAAGGTGTTCGTCGTGTCCTTCATCTCCAATGTCGTCGTCGCCGCGCTGATCGTCTTCATGGGCGACAAGCTCGGTGTCGGTGCTCAACTGTCCACGGCGGTCGTGGTCGTGCTCGGCATCCGCATCTTCGGCAATGCCGCCGCGATCCGTCGACACGTCTTCCGGGCCTGACATGGCAAGCAAGAACGAAGACGGGACGACGCCACCGGACGTCGGCACCGCTGAGGTCACGTCGAGGCCGGTGCGCAGGCCGCGGCTGGCGCAGCGCTACCGCGCCGCGGCCCTGATCGGCGTGCTCACCGCGGCGCTCGGGTTCGCGATTGCCGTCCAGGTGCGGGCGAATTCGCAATCCGACAGCTTGTCGAACCTGCGTGAGGACGACCTCATCGGCATCCTCGACAACCAGAATGCGCGAGGTGACCGGCTGCGCCAGCAGATCGCGGAGCTGGAGCAGACGCTGCGCCGGCTGGAGGGCAGTGGCGATCGCAACGCGGCAGCCAAGCAGCAGGCTGAGCAGGATGCCGCGGCACTCGGCGTGTTGCTAGGTACCCTCCCGGCCACGGGGCCGGGCGTAGCCGTCACCATCACCGACCCGGATCACAAGCTCACCGCCGAGGATCTGCTCGACGTGGTCGAGGAGTTGCGCGGTGCCGGCGCCGAGGCGATCCAGTTCGGCCCGGTGCGAATCAGCACCTCGACAGCCTTCACGACGGTTGGCGACGCCGTGGCCGTCGACGGCACGGTGTTGTCCGCGCCGTACCGGGTGTTCGCCATCGCGGACCCGAAGACACTCGACACCGCACTCAACATCCCGGGCGGCGTCGCGGCGGCCACCCGCGCGGCCGGCGGTGACCTCGTCGTCGACCAGCAGGACACCGTTACGATCACGGCGATCCGCGCGCTGCCGTCGCCGAAGTACGCCTCACCCGCCCCGCACTGACTCGTGTGCTCCGATGAGTAGGGTCGCATCCGATCCCATCCGACCAAGCGCCGGCACGAGCGAGGAAAGAGGCACGCCATGTCAGACGTTCCCGACGACCTGAAGTACACCGCCGATCACGAGTGGGCGCGGGTCAGTGACGCCGACGGCAAGAAAACCGTGCGGGTGGGAATCACCGACTACGCCCAGCAGGCCCTCGGTGATGTCGTGTACGTATCGCTGCCCGAGGT
>JBDTXT010000063.1:0-9954 GCA_040006035.1 Pseudonocardiales bacterium
GCGCAACCAGCGGACTGCGCGCCGAACACCCGCCACGACGACGCCGGCACCAGCCCAGCTTCTACGAGCTCCTTGAAACCCTTGTGGATCTTGGTGAGCATCGACCCGGACGCCATCGGCGCCACGTACTGCCCCGGGATCCGCCAGCCCAACTGCTCGGCCACCTCGTACCCCAGCGTCTTGGAGCCCTCGGCGTAGTACGGCCGCACGTTCAGGTTCACGAAACCGGTGTTCTCGAACTCGTCGGTCTCGCCCAGTTCCGAACACAGCCGGTTGACGTCGTCGTAGGAGCCCTCGACGCCAACCAGGATCCCGCCGTAGATAGCCGTCTGAATGATCTTGGCCGGCTCCAGGTCGGCCGGGACGAACACGATCGACGGCATGCCGACGCGTGCCGCGTGCGCGGCCACCGAGTTGGCCAGGTTGCCGGTCGACGCGCAGGCAATGCGCTCGAAGCCGAGTTCGCGCGCGGCGGTGATCGCCACCGACACGACGCGGTCCTTGAACGAGTGCGTCGGGTTGGCCGAGTCGTCCTTGATCCAGACCGGCGCGGTGAAGCCCAGTTCGTCGGCGAGGCGGTCAGCGCGGATGAGCGGAGTCATTCCGGTGCCGGATTCCACCCGCGTCGCGGGGTTCTGGCCGACCGGCAGCAGCCCGGCGTAGCGCCACAGCGAGTGCGGGCCGGCCTCGATCTCCTCGCGGGTAACGCGGGCCAGGGCGGCCGGGTCGTAGCCGATTTCGAGCGGGCCGAAACATTCGAAGCAGGCGTGCTGCGCACCGAGCGGGAACTGGGCACCGCAGTTGCGGCAGACGAGTACCGACGCGGGCGACGGAACGATGGGGCGATCGAGCAGAACAGTCATGAATACGAGGCCTTTCCCTCATCTTTCCCAGGCTGGGTGCCTGAGCCGGAGTTGGCACCTGCGGCGGCGGCCTCACGTCGGTAAGACGCAACGCATCGCACGCGGTTGCCGGGGCTTCGTCGGGCCGGTCCCTCTGCCCCTCTGGATGAGCTGTGCTATTCGGTTGTGGGAACCATCCTCGCACAGGGCCGGCGGCCGGCACCTCAGGAATAGTCGGACGTGAGCACCACCACGATTGGACCGGCGGGCAGCTCCGCGAACTTCGGCATCACGCGCTTGATCGCCGGGAACTGGGTCTGCAACGCCCGCGCGGCCGCTTGCGCGCCGGGCGACGCCGGGTCGTAGTACGCGCACGTCGACGCGATGTCATTGCTCAGAGTGCCGGTGCCCGTCACCGTCCAGCCCCCGGTCTCGAAGCGGTCCTTGGCCTGCCCGGCGAGGCCGGCGGTCTGGGTGTTGTTGAGCACCACGAGGGGCAACTTGCCCGATGCAGGCGTCGTCTGTGCGGTGGTGGTGGCCGGCTTCGAGGTGGATTTCGAGCTCGCCGGGCTGGTTGAGGTGGTGGCCTTGGTTGTCGCCGCGACTTTGGCCACCGGTCCGCGCCCGTTCGGGCTGCGCAGCGCGATCAAGGCGATGACCAGGACGCCGACCCCCAACGTCGCCAACGCGATCCCCACCGCCCGCTCGCGTCGCCGTCTGTTGGCGAGTTGGCGGGTCACCCGGCCATTGTGCTCGGTCAGACCTCGATACCCAGACGGCGGGCTGAGCGCTGGCGCTGGCGGCTGGCCCGAAGCCGGCGCAGCCGCTTGACGAGCATGGGGTCGGCGGCCAGCGCCGACGGGGTGTCGATCAGCGCGTTGAGCACCTGGTAGTAGCGCGTGGTGGACATGTCGAACAACTCACGGATGGCCTGCTCCTTGGCGCCGGCGTACTTCCACCACTGGCGCTCGAAGGCGAGGATCTCGCGGTCGCGGCGACTCAGGCCGTCGGTGACGTCGTCCTCGGCATTGCCGGCGCCGCTCTGTCCAGCCGCAGCGTGGGCGAAGTCCATGCGTCGTGCTCCCTCGGGTCACTCGGCTCGGAGTTGGTGCAGCAGCAACTCCGGTGCGAATTCCACCGGTGTAATTCGCCGTCGCTATTCAATCACGCTGGCGGTGTCAAGGTGGATCGGCGCGCTGTGGACGGCGTGCCGCGTCGTACACAGCTTGGCATCGATCGTGGCGGTCACCGCCTGTCGTTGGCAACGGTGTGGGCCATGTCCGTCTTCTTCGCCGACCCGAGCGAACTGTATGCCATCGCCGATCGGATCACCCGCCACGCCGAGGCTCTTCGGTCAACCGCCACGACCCTTGCCGCAGCAATGGCGCAGGACCGATGGCGCGGCATCGCCGCCGAGGTATTCGGCGCCCAGGCCGGCAGCGTATTGAAGGACATGTGGGCGTGCGCCCGGCGGCTTGACGACGCCGCCGACGCACTGCGCCGCCATGCCCGGTGGGTTGAGGGGGTGCTCGGCTTCGCCAAGCACGTCTGGGACGACGTCGAGGGCTGGGGCGAAGCGGTTGTCGGCGATGTCACCGGCTTCCTCGTCGGCGGTGTCGTGGTCGACGGCGTGCTCGCCGACCTGGTCGCGCGGGTGGCGGGCTGATGGGCCCCCGGGTGCCGCAGCCCGTGTCGGTGAGCGGGGGCAGCAACGGCGTCGAGGCGCACTACGACGAGATCGTGGCACTGGCCAGACGCTTCGGCCACGCTGCCACCGACAGCGGCGGCGCGGCTCTCACCCTGCACGGCTACCTGGTCGATCCCGGGCTCTACACCTCCGGGTTGTTCGATCCGGCCGGCTTGGCCAACTTCGAAGCCGACCTGCTCGACGCGCTCGACGGCTACCACGGGCTGAGCTGGATCGCCGCGCAGTGCGCTGCGATCGACGGTGAACTGCGCACCGCGGCCGCCGCCTACCAGGAGGCCGACCGGGCCGCGACCGCGTTGCTGGATCGGCTGGGCGCGCTGCCCCGGCTCACGCCTGCGGCCGTGCACGCACTCGCCATGCTGTTGGCCACCGGAAACGTCCCCCACGCGCTGGAAACACTTCTTACCGACGACCCGGCGCTCGTCGACGCGCTGATGAACGCCGGCCCTGTCATCGCAGACGCCATGGCCGCCCCCCTGTGGATGGACGGGCAGCCACTCGTGGTCGGCGGCGCCGTCACCCGCACCGCACCGCCCCGCAACCTGGCCGACGTGATGAGCGCTCTCGCACTGCGCAATCACGGCAGCCCGGGCGAGATCGACGTCCGGATACTGACGGGCGCCGACGGCACGCGGCGGGTCATCGTCGACATCCCGGGCACCAAGACGTGGGATCCCAGGGATCGCGCCGACATCACCGGCCCGATCACGAACGTGCGGGCCCTGGTCGGCCTCCCCACCGCCTACGAACGGGGTGTTCTGCAGGCCATGCAGCGCGCGGGGGTCAAGCCCACCGACGACGTGATGCTCGTCGGGCACAGCGAGGGCGGCATGATCGCCGTCGAGGCGGCGCTGTCCTGCGCGAAGAGCGGCCAGTTCCGAGTGAGCCACATCGTCACGGCAGGCGCGCCGCTAGGGCTGACAGTCGCGAAATTGCCGGGCAGCGTGCAGGTGCTGGCGCTCGAGAACCACAACGACATCGTCGCGCACCTGGACGGCCGCACTAACCCGGACAAGGTCAACGTCACCACCGCAACCGTCACCCGCGGCAACGGCACGATTCTCGACGACCACGGTCTCGACGAGGCCTACGTGCCGGGCGCCGCTGACATCGACGTCAGCCACGACCCATCCCTCACAGCCTTCCTGTCCGGCGCGAGCGGGTTCCTTCAGGCGACCAACGCCGAGACGCACACCTATGTGATCACCCGCGGGAACTGACTCACCGGCGCCTTCATCAGCCCGACCGCTTGCCGAGCGGGCCGCGGTCGACCACCATCACGTCATGCTGGGACTGATGCAGGACACGCCGCTGACCACGAACTGGATCTTCGACCGGGGCACGCAGTACTACGGCTCGAAGACGGTCACCACGAAGACCGCGACGGGTCTGGAACGCACGACCTTCACTGCCTTGGCGGCCGAGACCCGCCGGGTCGCGGCGGTGATCGACAACCTCGGGATCTCGCCCGGCGGGCGGGTGGGGACGTTCGCCTGGAACACCGCGCGGCACCTGGGCCTGTACTTCGCCATCCCGGGCACCGGTCGCATCATGCACACGTGCAACATCCGCTACTTCCCCGAGCAGCTGATCTACACCGTCGGGCATGCGGAGGACGAGGCGGTGTTCGTCGACCGGTCGTTGCTGCCGCTGTTCAGCAAATACCTGCCCGAGCTCGACACGGTGAAGCACATCATCGTCATGGACGACGGCGCGCCCGCCGAGATCCCGGACGATCCGCGCATCCTGCACTACTCCGAACTGCTCGATGCCGCCGACGAGATCGACTTCAGCGACCGGGTCACCGACGAGCGCCAGGCCGCGGCCCTCTGTTACACGACCGGGACGACCGGTAACCCGAAGGGCGTCCTCACGTCGCACCGCTCCACCTGGCTGCACTCGTTCGCGACGCTGACCACCGGTGTGTTCGGCCTGTGCGAAGCCGACCGGGTGCTGCCGGTCGTGCCGATGTTCCACGCCAACGCGTGGGGCCTCGGCTACGCGGCGTCCATGGCCGGCTCGTCGCTCGTCATGCCCGGCCCCGACCTGAGCCCGAAGGGCATCCTGACGCTGCTGGACTCCGAGAAGGTCACGCTCACCGCTGGCGTCCCGACAATCTGGATGGGCATGGTGCCGCTGCTGGACGACTACGACCTGTCCTCGCTGCGCGCGATCATCTGCGGCGGCTCGGCGGTGCCCAAGGCCCTGTCCGAGGCCTGGCGGGCCAAGGTGGGGCTGCCGATCACCCAGGCCTGGGGGATGACCGAGATGTCGCCGCTGGGCACGGTGTGCACGATCCGCTCCGAGTTCGCGGAGCTGCCCGAGGAGGAGAAGGCCGACATCCGGGCCACGGCCGGCATCGCCCCGCCCGGAGTCGAACTGCGCATCGTCGACTCCGAGACACGTGAGGAACTGCCCTGGGACGACGAGGCCTCCGGTGAGCTCGAGTGTCGCGGCCCGTGGATCGCCAAGCAGTACTTCCGCACCGACGAGCCCGGCGAGCAGTACGCCCCTGACGGCTGGCTGCGCACCGGCGACGTCGCCGCCATCTCACCCCTCGGCTACCTGCGCCTCGTCGACCGGACCAAGGACCTGGTGAAGTCGGGCGGGGAGTGGATCAGCTCGGTGGATCTCGAGAACGAGATCATGGGTCATCCCAAGGTGGCCGAGGCGGCAGTCATCGCGGTGCCGCACCCGAAGTGGTCCGAGCGGCCACTGGCCTGCGTCGTCGTCAAGCCCGGCGAGACCCTGAGCAGCGACGAGGTCCTGGAGTTCCTGCGGTCTCGGCTCAGCTCCTGGCAAATGCCTGACGACGTCGTATTCATCGACGAGGTACCCAAGACCAGCGTCGGCAAGTTCTCGAAAAAGACACTCCGGGACCGGTTCGCCGACCACGTGCTGCCCACTGCGTGAAGGCCCCGCACCAGAAACTTCACGGAAACCGCATGTCGTACCACCAGTAACTGTTGTCACATCTGTAACTTCAGTGGTTTGATCGGTGCGTCCTCGAACTGTCGAGGGCGGGCGCGCCGGGGAAGCGTCCGAGACGAGCAGTGGGGCCGCACGTGTGCGTGCGGCCGCGGCTCCGCCATCGGGAAGTTGCGCAGTGATCCCACCCAGAACCGCGGCCCGCAAGCACGGCAGGCCGCTGACAGCGCCGTTCCGCGCGCCGTTCGCACGTCGGATATTGGCAGGTTTGCTGGGCGCATCGGTCATCGTGAGCGGGGCAGTGGTGGCGAGCGTCATCGCCGCGCCGAGCGCGCACGCGGCAGCAGAAACTGATTCCCCGACCGGCCGGGTCGAGGTGCTCAAGGTCGTGCCTGGCGGGGTAGCGATCAGTGGGTGGACCTTCGATCCCAACTCCATCACGACAGCCGTCACGGTCTACCTGTGGATCGACGGGAAACTGAGCGGCATCCGGGCCGACAGGTACCGACCTGACGTCGCGGCGACGTTCCCCGGCGTGGGTCCCAACCACGGCTTCGCCACCACCCGCCTGCTGCCCGAGGGCTCGCACCGCATCTGCGTGGTTGCCGGCAACATCGGCGCAGGAGCAAACAAGACCCTTGCCTGCGCAACACTCACCGTGGCCGACACACCGCGCGGACGAGTGGACAGCCTCGCGGCGGTTCCCGGCGGCCTGACGATAGCCGGGTGGACGTTCGACCCGAACGCGCCGCGAACGGCGCTGCACGTATACCTCTACATCGACACGAAGTTGAGCGGCATCCTGGCCGACAAGCCCCGGGCCGACGTCGGCGCTGCGTACCCCGCCGCCGGCCCCAACCACGGCTTCGCCACGACCATCCGCCTGCCCGAAGGGCAACACCACGTCTGCGCCGTCACCGCCAACATCAGCTACGGCAGGAACAGGACGCTGCTCTGCTCGGCCGTCACCGTGATCGACTCGCCACGGGGTCGGGTCGAGAGACTCGCGCAGGCGCCAGGTGGCATCACCGTGGCGGGCTGGACGTTCGACCCGGACGCGCCGCGAACGGCGCTGCACGTCTACCTCTACATCGACACGAAGTTGAGCGGGATCCTGGCCGACAGGCCCCGGGCGGACGTGGGCGCCGCGTACCCCGCCGCTGGCCCCTACCACGGCTTCGCCACGACCATCCGCCTGCCCGAGGGCCAGCACCGCATCTGCGTGGTCGCCGGCAACGTCAGCTACGGCAGCAGCAGGACCATGGCCTGCCGGACGCTCACGTTGCGGTACACGCCGACCACGGTTCTCAGCACCGTCTCGCAGACCGCGACCGGCGTCCGCGTCAGCGGTTGGTCCACCGACCCGGATACTGCTTCGGCGATCTTGGTGCGGGTTTCTGCCGACGGCAGGCAGCTTGCCCAGCTCACCGCGGATGACGGGGGCGGCACGCATCCCGGCCACAATTTCACCGTCTTCCTGACATTGAAATCAGGCAGCCACTCGATCTGCGCGGTGGGGGTCAACGTGGCCTTCGGCACCGGCACCGGGCCTGCAGCGTGCCGGTCGGTGACGTTGCAGCTCAACCCGTTCGGCCGTTTCGAATCGGTGAGCAGGGCAGCCGATTCGGTCAAGCTGATCGTCCGCGGCTGGGCCATCGACCCCGACACCAGCTCGCCGATCAAGGTCGCCATCCGGGTGGACGCAGCGGCGCCGATCCTCGCGACAGCAGGCGCCACCCGCAGCGACGTCGCGCTGGTGTATCCGCGCTACGGCACGCTGCACGGTTACGCGGTCACCGTGGCGGCCTCGGACGGCGAGCACACGGTGTGCGTCTCAGCGATCAACGTCTCCGGCGGCACCGGCAACGTCCTGCTCGGCTGCCGGATCATCAACGCCGTGCACCCGGTAGTGCCGACCGCGCCCCGCAGCGTGCGCGCCATCGCCGGCTACAGCGGCGCATCGGTGAGCTGGATCAAGCCGGCCAGCGACGGTGGCGCGCCGGTCTCTCGCTACACCGTGACGGCGAGCCCGGGCGGCACTACCGTCTCTGTCTCGGGGCGGCTGACCTCTGCGACGGTCGCCGGCCTCGCTGCTCATACGAGTTACACCTTCGCGGTCGTCGCGGTGAACGTCGTCGGCAGGTCCGCGGCCGGGAAGTCGGCAGCCGTGACGACATTGACCGGAACACCACCGCAGACGACGCCCGCGCCAATTTCGACGAGCCGCTACATCCGCAACATCCGGGGATCGTCGAGCACCGAGCTGGCCATGATGCGGGCCGAAGGTGCGGCCGATGCCAAGGCCAATCCGGCCGGTCACCGCTATCTGATCCTGCTCGACATCGGGGGCCAGGATCAAGCTGACGGCGGCGTCGTGCTCAGCGCCACCGTCAGGTTCGTCAGCTACAGCGACCTGGTACGTGACCTCAACGCCTATGTCGACGGTTACCACAGCGCGCAGCACCTCTATGCCCCGGTCACCATCGCGATCGGGACGAACAACGACATGGACGTCTCCTCCTCCAGCGGAGCAAGCTGGGCACGCACCGTCGTCAATCCAGTCGTGGCGCATGCCGCGACGTACGCCGGGATGAAGATCGCGGGCGCCAACGACATCGAACCTGGCTTTCGCGCCACCTACACCCAGACGAAGGCCTGGTTGAGCGGGTACCTCGGCGCGACCAGCGCCGCGTTCGTGTTCAACGGCTCGGCCGACGGCTGCGCGTGGACGGTGACGAATGCCGGCTGCAACAACGGCTGGAGCATGGCGGGGCTGTACTACCTCGCCGCGGGCAACGCGCCCACCCGCATCGTCAACCTGCCACAGATCTACAACAACACGATGGCCGCGCAGTGGAAGTACATCTCGCTCACCGGCGTCGCCCAGAGCCGGCCGCGGATCAACTTCGGAGGCGCGCTCACTGAGTGGACGGCCTGCGCGCAGGCCGGCGGTTGCGGCAGCCTGACCGGCGCCAACGCGTGGACGCAGATGTGGAACCAGCTCCAGTCACACGTCGCGCTGAAGGTGCCGAGCCTGCCGTACTCGACCGACCTGCGAATCGACTCGTGACCGGACCCTCCGCCTTGCCGCGCGGCCTAGCGGCATTGGTTTTGGTGGGCGTCGGTGCCCTGGCGGCCTGCACTCCCGCGCAGCCGAGCCACCAGGTGACCTCGACGCAGCCCGGTGCCAGCAGCGAGCCCACCGCGCAGCCGTTACCCACGGACACCACCTCGGCCGCACCGACGGTGCTGTCGTCCGCCTCTCCCCCGCCGGTCAAGACGACGCCCACCAGTTCGGCCGCACCGCCGCCGAAACCCAGCCCGCCCGGTAACGCGTGCACCATGAGCCAACTGACCGTACGTGCGTTGCGCGGCTCCGCGGCCCAGCAGCAGGAATTCGCGTTGATCACCTTCACCAACAAGAGCGCCAAGACCTGCACCCTGTTCGGCTTCCCCGGGGTCAGCCTGCGTCGAAACGGCGTGTTGCTCGGCAAGCCCGCCGAGCGCACCGCCAAACCGCGCACCACGGTGACGATCGCCCCGGGCGGCCAGGCGGAGTCCCTGGTGACGGATTTCTCCTCCTGCCAGGCGCCACTGTCGGACACGGTGCGCATCTACCCGCCCAACCTGACGCAGTTTGTGGACCGGCCGCTGGAGTTACGCGGCTGCCGGCTGGTTGTCGATCCGGTCGTGCACAGCTGAGCCCGCCTGCCGCCGCTCGGCCCGGCAGGGCAGGATAGGAAAGCGTGACGTATCTGGCTGACCCCACCCGCTATGACTCGATGACCTACCGCCGCTGCGGGCAAAGCGGGATCAAGCTGCCCGCGATCTCGCTCGGTCTGTGGCACAACTTCGGCGACGAGCAGCCCCTCGATACGCAGCGTGCGATCCTGCGCCGGGCCTTCGATCTGGGGATCACCCACTTCGATCTCGCCAACAACTACGGGCCGCCGTACGGCAGCGCCGAGACGAACTTCGGCCGCATCCTCGCCACCGACTTCAGGTCCTACCGGGACGAGCTGTTCATCTCGTCCAAGGCGGGCTATGACATGTGGCCCGGGCCCTACGGCGACTTCGGTTCGCGCAAGTACCTGCTGGCCAGCCTGGACCAGTCGCTGGGCCGGTTGGGCCTCGACTACGTCGACGTCTTCTACTCGCATCGCGTCGACCCCGACACTCCTCTCGAGGAGACGATGGGGGCGCTGGACACCGCAGTGCGTTCGGGGCGGGCGCTCTATGCCGGCATCTCGTCGTACTCAGCCGAGCGAACCCTGGCCGCGGCAGCAATTCTGCACGAGCTCGGCACGCCGCTGTTCATCCACCAACCGTCCTACTCGATGCTGAACCGCTGGGTCGAGGACGGCCTGCTCGACGCGTTGGAGCAGGTCGGTGCCGGGTGCATCGCGTTTTCGCCGCTGGCGCAAGGGATGCTGACGTCGAAGTACCTCGACGGGGTACCCGCCGAGTCGCGGATGG
>JBDTXT010000064.1:0-9932 GCA_040006035.1 Pseudonocardiales bacterium
CGCGCCTCCGGCGCGGCGGCGGCTCTTCGCGCGAGCGCTCATCGCGTCGTGGTCAGCTCTCAAACATGTGTGGCGGGGGGCAGATCGAGTGACACGCCCGGCACAATCAGAACTGCAGGCGGGTGCAGCGCCAGCGGTTGTGGTGCGACTCGAGGCGCAGCGCGACGGCGCGGACGCGCGAGCCGACCTGGACCGTTGCGCACAGCTCTGCCACGCCCTCGGCGGGCTCGCAGGCGCGCATCGAGCGGACGGTGGCGGCGTGCGTCCAGTGCGGACGGCGGCGCTGGGCGGCGCGCTCGAAGTCGGCACCCAATCCCTGGGCCACCGAGTGGCTGAGCAGTGCCGCGAGCTGCTGCAGGGGTCGTCGGCCGCCGGCCGTCTCGATGATCCCGATGAGCAGGCGCCGCCCCCATAGCGCGGGGTCGGGCAGGTCGGTGCGCACCACCGGCCGCGGTGCAAACCCACGGTCATGGCGGGTGATCGGCTCGAAGGGCAATTGCCGATCGAGCGGGCCGACCGCGTACAGATGCCGCGGCGGGATCTCATCGTCAAACGGTGGCTCGCGGCGCGGGGCCGGTCGCACCGTCATCGGCCGGGTGGCCAGAGGCCGCTCGGTGACGGCCGAGGACGAGCTGACCAGGGCAATTGTCATCGCGAGCCTCCGGTGGCTGCAGGTGGCCGCAACTGCTGGCCAGGTCGGATCAGATCCGCGTCGGCGCCGATGACCGCCCGGTTGGCGGAGTACCACCGCGGCCACGCCGCGGCGATCCGTGCCGGCGCGGCACCTCGGCCCAAGTGCAGCGCCGCTATCGCCCACAGCGAGTCGCCCGGCCGGACCACCACGCTGTGCGGTGCCCCGGTGTGTGCAGCGTGAGGGGGGCGGGCATCGGGACCCGGTACGCCTTCAGAAGGCGCGTGATGGCCGGCACTCGGTGTCGCTGCGGTGGTCGGCCACCCCGGCGCCGGCAGCGTCGGGGGATCGGTGGGCCAGGTGGGCGCTGGGATCGAGGGCGACGTCGCCGCGGGGGTGCCACTGGGCGTCGCCGGGCTGGCCCCCGCCGCGCCGGCTGCCGCCGGCGCCAGCAGCATGCTCAGGCCGGCCGCGCCGGCGACGACCCGGTCGAGCGCCGCGAGCAGCAGCATGCGCGTCAGTGTCCGAGCCAGCCGACCGCACTGGCCGGGCAGGGCTGCCGCCGCTGCCGCGAGCAGCCCCAGGCCCAGCCAGAGCGCGACACACCACAGGGCGGCGCCGGTCACGGCGATCGCGGCGGCGTCGGCGCCGACGTCGGTGACCCAGGCATGCGGGGCAGCGAGGTGGCGGGACAGGGCGCCGACGTCCGGGCGCAGGTTGATGATCATCGCCAGGTCGCCGAGAACCAGTGCGGGGAGGATGACAAGACGGCGGCGGTAGGTCACGGCGGTACCTTTCAGTTGCATCTATTTGCCTTTATAAACGTTCATCTGCGCTCAGTCAAGGAAGAATGCCGAACCTCCAGCGAAAGTGGCCCCCCGACGGCGCCACCCGCCAACCGCGCCTTGGCTGCGCTCGACGCACCTGCTCAAGGTCCTAGATCGGGATATGCCTGCCTGAACTGGTGCGCGCTCGCGCGTCATAGATGAACGGATGCGCGTACTGCGTGGACCTGCACTCGCGCGACGCCCCTGCCGCCGGCGACCCCAGCGCCGTCTTCGCGCTACCCGTCCGGGGCGAAGCGCCGTTTCCTCATCGCGCGTGAGCGGGGCGCCCTCGACCGGCTCGCCGACGGCGCTCTGTGAACAGCGCGACGCCCGTCCCGACGAGCAACACGCCGGCCACCAGCCACGGCCATGGGCTCCACTCATCCGCGCACGTGCTCGACGTCGCGGTGCTCGTGCACACCTCGCCCGGGCCGTGCCGGTTCAGGTAGGCCACGTAGCCGGGCACCAGGCCAAGGCCGGAAACCAGCCCCAGCGCGGCGCTGTTGCGGGTGTGCGGCAGGGCGAGCAGCACCGTCACGAAGACCAGGGCGGCAGGCAGCACGAAGACCCCGATCGAGAACCCGCTCAACACGCCGAGGCACACCGCGACCCCCGCGACCACCCAGGCGGCGAAGCCGACCACGCTCGGTGTGGGACTGCTCATGATTGCGCTCCTGGGGACAGGTCGGCGGGCAGGCTGGGCCCGACCATGTCGAGCAGGCCAGCGATCATGCCGGCGCGATCGAACAGGGCGAGCGCGGCCGTGCGGTCATCGTCGAGATTGGCGAGTAACTCCAACCCGAGAAGGCCGGCCATGACGCCGTGGGCCACCTCGGTCGCGGGTAGGAGCGCTTCGACCGGCGAGCCGGCGAGGGCTTTGCGTAGAGCGCTCTGTGCGAAATCGCGCCACGGCGCCAACCGCTCGGAAACCTCGGCTCCCAATCCGGCGACGGACTGGGCGCCGGTGATCATCTCCACTAGCACCGAAACGTGGCCGGCGTCGAGGTCCTCGCTGAAGATTCTCCGCGCGGAATCGATCAGCTCGCTCAGCGTGCTCGCGTTGGCCACCACGCCCTGGTAGGCGGACAGGCGACGGGCGCTGACGTCATCGAGAGCCGCCAGCAGTAACTCGGTCACCGAGCCGAAGTGGTAGAAAACCAGCGACTGGTTGCAGCCGGCGCGCCGCGCGATCTCGCGCGCACTGGCGCCCCCGAAGCCAACCTCTTGCAGCGCCGCGATGGCGGCCGCCACCAGTGCGCCCCGGGTCTCGGCCGCCTTGGCGCTGAGCTCGCCGCCGGCGGCGCGGCGCGGACCCGAGCTGGCCATCGACTCCCCTATTGAGCAATCGTTTCAAGCGACTGCTCAACAGGCTAGCAAGTGCTGCCGCCCTCGGCGTCCGGCGTGATCGGCCGGGCCACGGCGGTCTCCGTGACCGGCTGCGCCCTTGGCGCTGGCTTGGACCTGGCGCCGGGCGCCGCCTGCTCGATTATCGGCAGCACGAGCCGCGCCACCCCGGTGACGACGGCACCGAGCACCGGTTCGAAACCGCGCTCGTCAGCCAGACCGGCGTCGTTGTGCCCCTGGCCGAGGATCACGACCGCGTAGTCCGATGTCGCCGTGTGCACGAAGCCGCTCGAGTTCACCGCCGCGTCGGGCACATAGCCGTCGCCGGCCGAGGCGGTGCCCCACCCTTGCTTGACCTCGTGCCCGCCGCCGGCGGCGGGGATGCCGAAGTACTGCATGGTGCCGTCGTCGGCGATGCGCTTGGTGTGGGCCATGGCGTTGTGCAGCCAGGGCCAGACGGCGCGGTCCCGGTGCACCGCGACGTAGAAGCGGGCCATCCCCAGCGCGGTGATCTGCGTGTTGCCCCACATCCCCGCGCGCAGCGGTGGGCCGCCGATCTGGATCCCGTAGTGCGCTGCGAGGTCACCGATGATGTCGGGTCCACCGAAGCGGTTCCACAGGTCCGTAGCGTCGCCATCGTTGGAGCCGATGATCATTTCGTACGCCTCGTCGGCCGTCGCCCCGTTCATCTGCCCGTCAAGGATGATCTTGGTCGCGATCATCGTCTTCACCAGCGAGGCGGTGCCGAAGGAGCCGCTGTCGCCGGCGGTCCAGGTCCGTCCATTGCGCAGGTCGATCACGGCGATACCCGTGCGGACGCCGCGCGCGGATGCGTACGCCGCCGCCTGCGGGAGCGCCAGCTTCCCGTCCAACGCGCAGGCAGGGCTGGCCGCCACGAGCATGGCCACGCCGGAACAGAGCAGGCCGGCCACCGCCGAGACGGCGCTCACCACTGCCACGGATCGCAACGGAAATCTCATCTGCCGAAATTCGCAGGCAGATGTCCACCACTTGTGTGGCGAGCATGCGATGCCTGTGCGCTCGGCCGGCTCGGGCCCTATCGTGCGGAGCGACCGGCTGATGTGTTCGGGAGGTGTCATGCGCTGGGATGCGTTGTTCGCCGATTTGGAGGCGCAGTCCGAGGCGCTCGAGCGCGCCGAGCGGGCGGCCGAGGTGGACGAGCGCGCCCGTATCGAGGTGGGCGCGCTGCGGCTGCTGGACCGGCTGCGGCCGGCGCTCGGGACCCGCCTGCGCCTGCAGTGCGCCGGCCCGTTGCTGGTGCCGGGTGTGCTGGAGCGAGTGGGCCCGGACTGGCTGCTGCTCGACGAGGGTGACGGTCACGAGGTGCTCGTGGTCCTCGCGGCTGTGCGTGCGGTGAGCGGGCTCAGCAGGTTGTCGGCCACGCCGGACGCGGCGACGGTCGTGGAGTCACGCCTCGGGCTCAGTCACGTCCTGCGGGGGGTGGCCCGTGATCGCTCGCCGGTTCGCATCTGTCGGATCGACGGATCGGTCCTCGACGCGACCATCGATCGCGTCGGCAGCGACTTCCTGGAGGCCGCGCTGCACCCAGCCGGCGAGGCTCGTCGCCGCGGCGAGGTCCGCGAAATCGTGTTGGTTCCCTATCCGGCCCTGGCCGCGGTGCGGCGCTGATTGCTACTGGGACTCGTCGGCCTCGACGTAGGGGTGCTCGGCGACGAACTGCCGAGTCTGGTCATACATCCGGGCGATGTAGCTCTCCAGCTTGTCGCGTTCGACGCGCCACTGGCCACGACCACCGACCTTGATCGCCTCGAGATCACCGTTGCGAACCAGGGCGTATGTCTGCGACGCGGAGATGTTGAGGACGTCCGCCACGTCGGCGAGGGTAAGGAAACGGTCGCTGGCCATGCTGCCCTTCCATGATTCGGCGGTGGGTTCCGCCGGGGACATTCTGACAGCTCAGCGAGCAGCTGCCCCGATTGTCCACAGAGTGCGCGGGCTGTTTCGACAGGTATGCCGGAGTCGGGCAGGATGTCCCGATGACCGCTCCCTCGCCGGTGCCCCGTCGGATCAAGGCGCCGAGTTGGCTGGACCTGCGGCTGGTCATCGGCGTCGTGCTGGTGCTGGGTTCGGTGCTGTTCGGCGCCAAGATCGTCTCGGGCGCGAATCACACGTACGGGATGCTCGCGGTCACCCGTGACCTCGCCGCCGGCACGTTACTGAGCCGCGACGACGTCAAGACGGTGCACGTCAAGCTGCCTGATCGCGGCAAGGGCATCTACGTCTCCGAGGCCGCCGACGTCCTGGGCAAGCAGCTCAACCGGGCCCTGGCCAGCAGTGAGCTGCTGCCGGCTGCAGCTCTCGTCAGTGCGGGGGCACTCACGACGGTCACCGTGCCGTTCACCGCCGACCATGCCCCGGTGCTGTCGCCGGGGCAACGCATTGAGGTCTGGCTGACCACGAAGACGTGCGCTTCCCTCGTCCTGCTGGCCGACGTGACGGTGCAGGACGTCCATGCCGCCGCTGGCGGGTCGTTCTCCTCCAGCGGCGGTCAGAACGTTGTGGTCAGCGTCGCCCCCGACCTGGCTGGGCGGGTGGTCGCCGTGCTCGCTGGTGAGGGCGCAACGATTCGCGCCGGCATTCTCACCGGACCCGCGAAGGCCGCCGCGAACGACGCCTTGCCGGGCCTCGAACAGTGCCCGCCTGCCCCCGGGGCTTCGTGAAGCTGCCGGTGTTGAGCGCCGCAGACGGCGCAGCGTGGGAGGCCGACCTGGTCACCGCGCTGGACAGCGGCGACCACGGCGTCACGGTGGTGCGCCGGTGCGTCGACATCGTCGACCTGCTCGCCGTCGCCGCGGCCGGTCAGGGACGCGCGGCCCTGGTCTCGGCCGGCCTGCGCAGGCTCGACGCCGACGCGGTCGACCGGCTGCTGGCAGCGCAAGTCGTACCGGTCGGGGTCATCCGGCGGGGCGACTGCGCCGCTGAGGACCGGCTGCGGGCCGCCGGCATCGCCCACCTGGTGCCCGAGGACGCCGAACCGAGTGTGGTGGCCTCGGTGATAGCCGAGGCGGTGCGCTCGATCGCCCCCGGTGCCCGGGCGCCGCGGATGTTCGGTGACCCGGCGACGTCGATGGCCATCCCGCCCGGCGCCGGTGCGCCCGTCCCGGCTGAGCTTCCCGTCCGTCGTGGTTCGGTGATCGCGGTATGGGGACCCACCGGCGCGCCCGGCCGGACCGTGATCGCGGCCAACCTGGCCGACGAGATAGCCGGGCTGGGCACGAGCACGCTGCTGATCGACGCCGACGTGTACGGCGGCACGATCGCGGTGCTGCTGGGACTGCTCGACGAGTCGCCCGGGCTCGCGGCCGCGTGCCGCCAGGCCGGTGCCACCCGGCTGGACGCCGCGGCGCTGGCCGCCCTGTGCTGGCAGCTGGCACCCACGCTGCGGGTGCTCACCGGCATCCCGATTGCCCAGCGCTGGCCCGAGGTGCGGGCCACGGCCATCGAAGCGGTGCTCGGCGCTGCCCGCAGCCTGGCCGAGTTCATCGTTCTCGATTGCGGTTTCGGTCTGGAGACCGACGAGGAGCTGTCCTTCGACTCGCTCGCCCCTCGACGCAACGGTGCGACGCTGGCCGTGCTGGATCAGGCGGACGTGATCCTGGCCGTCGGCGCGGCCGACCCCATCGGCCTGCAGCGGCTGGTGCGCGGGCTCAGCGAGCTGCGCGATGCAGAGGTGGCCGCGCCCATCTGGGTGGTGCTGAACAAGGTCCGCCGCGGGGTGGTGGCCGGCGATCCGGCGCTCGAACTGAGCGCGGCGCTGGAGCGCTTCGCTGGGCGTACGCCGGCGGCCCTGCTGCCGCTCGATCAGGAGGCGGTCGATGCCGGGCTGGCGGCGGGTCGACTGCTGCGCGAGTCCCGGCCGGCCAGCCCGTTGCGCCAGGCAGTGGCCGAGCTGGCGGCGAATCTGATCGGGGTTCCGGCCCGGCCCAGCCGTCGCCGGTGGCGATGACGGGAAGGTCGAGGCGCGTCGGGCCGAGCATGCGAGCTGGGTATGCCTGACAATGAGAGACCGCCCCGCCGGAGGAGAGCACCTGCAATGACCGAGCGCCTGACCTCGGCCGATGTGTCGTTCCTTTACCTCGAGGGACGCACCACACCGCAGCACGTGGGCGCAATCGCGGCGTTCGCACCGCCCGCCGACGGGTTCGACTACGACCGGTTGGTGCGGCTGCTGGAGGAACGGATCTCGCTCGTGCCCCGCTACCGCCAGAAGATGCGGGCCATCCCGGGCCACCTGGCCAACCCGGTCTGGGTCGACGACCCTAACTTCGACATCACCTATCACGTGCGCCGTTCGGCCCTGCCTCGCCCGGGCACCCAGGCCCAGCTGCTGGAGTTCTGCGCCCGGATCCAGTCGCGCCTGCTGGACCGCTCCCGGCCATTGTGGGAGATGTACCTGGTCGAGGGGTTGGCCGACGGCCAGATCGCAATCCTTACCAAGACGCATCACGCGATGGTCGACGACTTGGGGGCGATCGACATCGCGCAGGTCATCCTGGACGATTCGCCTGAGCCACTGCGCACTGTCGAGCCGCTGTGGATGCCTGGACCCGAACCGAGCGCCGCCGGGCTGCTGGTGCAGGCCATCGCCGGCTTGGCGCACCGTCCCGCCGCCGCCGTCGATGCCGTGCGGCTGGGCGTCAAGGACATCCGTGCCGCGACCGAGCAGGTCACTGCGGTGGCCGGCACGGCGCTGTCCACGGCGCTGGCGCTGGTGCGCAGGGCACCGTCATCGCCACTCAACGTCAAGCTCGGCCAGCAGCGGCGTCTTGCGGTGGCCCGCACCCGACTCGACGACTACCGCCAGGTTCGGCAGGCCCACGGCGCGACGGTCAACGACGTGGCGCTGGCGACCGTGGCCGGGGCGCTGCGCGGGTGGCTGCTGCAGCGCGGCGAAGTAGTGGCGCCGTCGCAGGCGGTACGCGCGCTCGTCCCCGTGAGCGTGCACGATGAAGAGCCGGGCGGCGCAGGCCATGTCATGCCGCTGCTCGTCGACCTGCCCGTCGGTGAGCCCAACCCACTGCGCCGGCTCAGGCTCATCGGCACCGCGATGGCCGAGCACCAGCGCTCGGGCCGCTCGGTGAGCGCCGACGCGCTGGTGGCACTGAGCGGGTTCGCCCCGCCGACGCTGCACGGACTGGGGGCGCGGGCGGCCAAGGGCCTCACCCGCCGGATGTTCAGTCTGGTCGTGACCAACGTGCCGGGCCCGCAACTGCCGCTCTACGCCGCCGGGGCGCGGATGACGGAGATGTTCCCGATCCTGCCGCTGGGCCCGGGGCAGGCCGTTTCGGTGGGGATCACCTCCTACGACGGGGGCGTGTTCTACGGCGTCAACGGTGACCGCGACGCGATGCCGGATGTTGACGTGCTGGCCGCGCTGATCGAGGAGTCGCTCGCGGAACTGGTCGAGGCCAGTCCGGTCGCCACCGAACGGCATACGGCCGTGGCAGCGCTGGGCCGGGTCGGGCGGCGCAAGCCTGGATCGCGGCGCCCGGTCGCCCGTGCGCCTCGTGGGTCCCAGTCGTGAGCGCCAAGCGACCGGCGCCGCGGCGCGCGATCGTGCTGGGTGGCGGCGGGGTGTTGGGCTTCGCCTGGATGCTCGGTGCCTTGTCGGCGCTGGAGTCTGTCGCCGGCTTCGACGCCCGCGACGTCGAGACGATCGTCGGCACGTCGGCTGGGTCGGTGGCGGCCGGACTGCTCGGCTGCGGGGTGCCGCTGGACGCGATCTGCCGACACCACCAGGGAATGCCGGCCCCGGCCGACCCGCCGATCGCCTATGACTACGCCGCCGCCACCGGCGGAGCGCTGCCACCGCGACCGGGCTGGCGACCCGGGTCGCCGCGGCTGCTGATCGACGGGCTGCGCCACCCGTTGCGCTCGCCGATCGTCACCCTGGCCGGTCTGCTGCCGACCGGGCGCGGCACGTTGCAGCCGATGCACGACCTGATGGCGAGCCTGGCCCGCGACGCCGGTTTCGGGCAGAACTGGCCGACGCAGCCGCGGCCGTGGGTGGTCGCCGCCGACTACAACACCGGTCGACGGGTGGTCTTCGGCCGCGACAAGTTCGCGGCTGCGAAGGGCAGCGTGCCCAGGATCATCCGCCGCGCGACCCTTGCCGACGCCGTCACCGCATCCTGTTCGATCCCCGCCTGGTATCCCCCCACAGTGATCGACGGCGTGCCCTACATCGACGGTGGGGCGCTGTCGAACGCCTCGGTCGACGTGCTGCGGGGCACCGGCCTGGACGAGGTGTATGTCCTGGCCCCGATGGCCTCGGTGGAGGCCGATCGTGCCCGCGGCGCCATCGGGCGGGTCGAGAGGCTGGTGCGTCGCACGATCACCAAGGCAATCCTGGCTGACGCCGTGTCGCTGCGCGCCGAAGGCATGCGGGTGTGCGTGGTGACACCCGAGCCGGCCGACCTGGCAGTGATCGGGCTCAACCTGATGAACCCGTCGCGCCGGACCGAGGTGTTCGAGACGGCGAAGGTGACCGCTGCCGCTCAGCTCACCCGGCAGCTCTCGTCCTCGGCCGGGTGGGGCCTCGGGCGGACGGCCCGCGACGCACCGAGGCAGGCGCCGGCGTGAGGGTGTACCTGCCGTCGACCACGATCGGGTTGCGCGACCTTGTCGACGCCGGCGCCATCGGCGGCGGGTCGAGCACGGCGTTCGCGGTCACCCCCGGTCTGCGGGAGTGGTACGTCGATGACAACCTCGAGGAACTCGAGTACGCCGCAACGATGGAAGCGGCACGTGCCTCGCTGCGACTGCTCGACAGTGCGCCGAGCGCAGCCCCGCGGCGTGTGGTGCTCGCCGCGGACGTGCCCGACGAGGCCGTGACGGTGCGCGACGACCTGGACCGCGCAGTGGTACGACTCGCGGGGTCAGTCGCGATGAGCCAGATCGTGGCCCTGCACGTCGACGGCCCCGACGCCGAGCGGGCGGTCGCCGCTGCGGCGCAGGCCATCACGGCGGCCGACCTCGGTGACGCGGCCGCGCAGGACACGGTCGATGACGTGGAGGGCTTCGAGCTGTGCTGGTACGCCAGCCAGGAGATTGCGACTTTCGTCGAACTGCTCTGAACCGCTCGCCCC
>JBDTXT010000065.1:0-9916 GCA_040006035.1 Pseudonocardiales bacterium
CACCTCGGGATCGCCGAACGCCGGCAGCGTCACCGCCTTCATCGCCGGCTCAGCCGGGGAGCAGTGCTGCGCCTCATGGGGCGAATATTACAAGTCGGTCGACGGACCGCAGATCTGTCCACCTCTCGCAACTCACCACCGGGGCCGGCGGCGGTGACCGGTATCTTGCTCCTACGGGAGGGCTCGCCTAGTGGCCGATGGCGGCGGTCTTGAAAACCGCTATGGCGCGGAAGCGTCATCGTGGGTTCGAATCCCACGCCCTCCGCGCTTGTGCTGTTTCGGGACATCGTTGACACCCGTGTCGGGTCATCGTTTAGGGTTTCGGCTGCGGTTGGTAGGCCCCGGCCGGGTCGAGTTGCTGGTCGCGGAGTTGTCGGCCGCTGGTGGTGATGATCCGGACGTGTTTCGTGACGAGAATGGCTACGGGTGTGCAGTCCGCGCGCTGTTGCCCGACCTGGAGGGCCGCCGGAGACCTGCTCACAGCATCGTCGGGCAGCTGGCTCAAGGTGTGGCGCTCGCTCCATCGATGGAGACCTACGACAAGCGACTCTGAGTCAGCATCCGCCGGACTCGCAGTCCTTTCCCGGCGAGCACCTGAGGGTCGGTTACGGCAACAGCAGGAGCGCCGACACGTGCGCGGGCCGGACGGTTGCGAAGTGTCGGTGATCGAGAGTCGCCACTTTCGGTTCGCCGAGACGCTCGACCAGCGCGAGGACGCTCGCATCGACGACGCCCAGCCGGAGGTCGGCATATCGCCGCTGCAAGTCGTGGCATCGGCGCAGCTCGTCGTGGCTGGGATGCTCCAACCGGTAGGCACCGTGCAGGAGGTCTTCCAGGAAGACCAACCACGCCTGCCCGCCGAGCCGTTCATGGCACCAGTAGTCGACCTCGGCGAGGACCAGGCTCGGGACAACGAGATCCTCACGGGGATCCGCCAGCAAGGCAGCACAGCGCCGGTGATCGGGATCGGACGAATCGAGTGCAGCAAGCAGCGGGCCGGTATCGCAGACAAGCGCCATCAGCGAGGAGGCCCGCCGCCCGTTGGCCACCGCAGCGAACGACGCGTCGGACATCTGCAGCACCATGTAGCCAGGTGACGCGGTCCGCGCGGCACATGACCGGTTGAGGACCCACGGCTACTCGCTCACCGTGGTCGGCGCTTTCGGGTCGGCCACCGACTCGGCCGTACGCAGCTTCCAGTCGGCCAGTCGGGGAGCTCGACACTTGGGCGAAACTCGTCTCATAGGGCCGGGCTCTCGCCACAGCGAGCCCCATCGGCCAGACTTGGAGCCGATCCCGGGAGGCCCGCATGCGCAGCACGATGCAAGATGTCCCTCTGTCGATCGGCTCGCTGTTGCGGTACGGCTCTACCGCCTACGGCACCAGTACCGTCTCGACGTGGACCGGCGAGGGCTCCCGGCAGATGAGTTTTGCCGAGATGGGCAGCCGGTGCGCGCAGTTGGCCCATGCGCTGCGCCGGCTGGGGGTCGGCGCCGACCAGCGGGTCGCGACCTTCCAGTGGAACAACGCCGAGCACCTCGAGGTCTACCTGGCCGCACCCTCGATGGGGGCCGTGCTGCACACCCTCAACGTCCGGCTCTTCCCCGAGCAGCTGATCTATGTCGCCAACCACGCCGAGGACCACGTCGTTGTCGTCGATAACACGCTGGTCCCCCTGCTGGCCAAAGTGCTGCCCAGACTCGACACGGTGCGGCACGTCGTCGTGGTCGGCCCGGCCGACACCGCCCCCTTGGAGGGCGCCGGTAAGGAGATCCATTCCTACGCCGACCTGCTCGCGGCCGAGCCCGACGTCTTCGACTGGCCGGAGATCGACGAGCGGCAGGCGGCCGCCATGTGCTACACGAGCGGCACGACGGGTAGCCCCAAGGGCGTCGTCTACAGCCACCGGTCGGCCGTACTGCACTCCATGGGCGTGTGCATGGGCGACATGCTGGGGCTGTCCGACCGCGACCGCGTGCTGCCCGTGGTGCCGATGTTCCACGCCAACGCGTGGGGTCTGCCGTACGCCGCCGTGATGGTCGGGGCGAGCCTGACCATGCCCGACCGGTTCCTGCAGGCCGAGCCGCTGGCCCAGCTGATCGAGACCGAGAAGCCGACCGTGGCCGGTGCGGTGCCCACGATCTGGAATGACCTGCTCGCCCACGCCCGCAAGGCCGGCTCGGACCTGACCTCCCTGCGGGTCGTCGCCTGTGGCGGGTCGGCCGTGCCGCAGGCGCTGATGGAGGGCTTCGAGCGCGACCTGGGGGTGACCATCCTGCAGGCCTGGGGGATGACCGAGACCTCGCCGGTGGCCTCGGTGGCCCGCGCCCCGCACGGCACTCCGGCGGATGCGGAGATGTCCTACCGGATCACGCAGGGCCGGCTGCTCGGGCCGGTCGAGGGCCGGCTGACCGGGCCCGACGGCGCGATCCTGCCGCACGACGGCAAGGCGGTCGGTGAGCTCGAGGTACGCGGGCCGTGGGTGACCGGCTCCTATTACGGCGACGAGGGCGCCGAGCGCTTCCACGACGGCTGGTTGCGTACCGGGGACATCGGCTCGCTCACGCCCGAGACGTTCTTCGCGATCAGCGACCGGTCCAAGGACGTGATCAAGTCCGGCGGCGAGTGGATCTCCTCGGTGGAGCTGGAGAACCAGCTGATGGGCCATCCCGCCGTGCTCGAAGCCTCCGTCGTCGGCGTGCCCGACGAGAAGTGGGGAGAGCGCCCGCTGGCCTGCGTCGTGCTGCGCGAGGGGGAGTCAGCGACCGCCGACGAGTTGCGCGAATCCCTCGCCGACCGGGTGGCGCGGTGGCAGCTGCCCGAGCGCTGGGCGTTCATCGATGCCGTGCCCAAGACGAGTGTGGGTAAGTTCGACAAGAAGGTGTTGCGCAAGCAGTACTCAGACGGTGAGTTGCAGGTGCTGACCGTGAGTTGACCGGGTAGCCCGCTGGCTGCCCGCCGTTCCAGACGAAGGAGTCGCCGATGTCCGTTATCCGCCGGCTGGCCCGCCCGATGCTTGCCGCCCCCTTCATCAGCGGGGGCATCGATGTCCTGCGCAGCCCCGACCCCCGGGCCAAGCTCGCGGCGCCGATCGCGCTCAAGATCGCGGAAACCCTGCCCATCCCGCTGCCCAGCGACCCGGTGCAGCTGGTGCAGATCGACGCCGGGCTCAAGGTCGTCGGCGGCCTGCTGCTCGCGACCGGGCGGCTGCCGCGACTGTCCGCCCTCGGGCTGGCCGCCAGCTTGGTGCCGACGACGCTGGCCGGGCATCGCTTCTGGGAATACGACGACCCGCAGCAGCGCAAGATGCAGCGCGGGCACTTCATCAAGAACGTCGGCCTCATCGGCGGGTTGCTCATCACCGCCGTGGACACCGGCGGGCGCCCGTCGGTCGGCTACGCGACCCGGGCGGCGGCCAAGCGGTCCCGCCGCCGTGCCAGCAGGGCTGCCAAGAGGGCCCGCAACCGGATCGGGTGACGAGGACCAGGCCTGACAAGTCGGCTGGGGCGGGCGAGCCTGGCCGGCGAATGGGTACAGATCGGGCAACGAACGACACGCCGCTGCCCGTGCCAGCGACCCTGACCGACCGTCGCCCGCCCCTGCGCTGGCGGGCCCAGAACCGGCGGGTGCCCAACATCCTCGCCGGGCTCACCGCGCTGTACGGGCTGCTCACTTTGATCAGCGCCCTCGCACCGGCCCAGCGCGACCGGGTGCACGACCTGTCGACGCTCGTCCCGGCACCCGCGTCGGCGACCGCTACTGCCCTCGCCGCGGCGGCGGGTGTGCTGCTGCTGCAACTGGCCAGGGGGCTGCGCCGGCGCAAGCGGCGCGCATGGCGCGCCGCCGTGGTGGTGTTGGGGCTGCTGGTGGCGCTGCACGTACTCAAGGGCCTCGACGTCGAGGAGGCGGTGCTCTCTCTCGCACTGCTGATCGTGCTGGTGGGGGCGCGGGCGGAGTTCGAGGCCAAGGGCGACCCGACGACGCGGATGCTCGCGCTACAGGCTGGGCTGCTCCTGCCGCTGGTCGGCTTCGCCTCGGGGATGCTGCTCGTCACGCTCTATCGCGAACGGCTGGTCGGCCACGCGTCGCTGTGGGCGCGCGTGGTCCACGTGGTCTTCGGCCTGGTGGGGGTGTCGGGTCCGTTGCAGTTCCGCGGCGAGCGCACCTCGGACATCGTCAGCGGCACACTGCTGGCCTTCGGCGTGCTCACCGCCTTCGTCGTGTCGTACCTGATCCTGCGCCCGCCCGAGCCGCGCGCCCTGCTGACCGAGTCGGACGAGACCCGGTTGCGGGATTTGCTCTTCGCGCACGGCTGTCGGGACTCCCTCGGTTACTTCGCCCTGCGCCGCGACAAGAGCGTGGTGTGGTCGCCGAGCGGCAAGGCGGCCATCTGTTATCGGGTGGTCGCCGGGGTGGCGCTGGCCAGTGGCGACCCGCTGGGCGATCCGGAGGCATGGCCGGGGGCGATCGAGGAGTTCCTGGGCATGGCGCGCGAGCACGCCTGGACGCCGGCGGTGGTGGCCTGCGGCGAGGTGGCAGGGGTTGCTTGGCAGCGGGTCGGGCTCGATGCGCTGGAGCTCGGCGACGAGGCGGTGGTGGAGGTAGCCGACTTCACCTTGATGGGCCGGGCGATGCGCAACGTGCGGCAGATGGTCGGGCGGGTGGAGCGAGCGGGCTACGAGGCGCAGGTACGGCGGCTGAGTTCGCTGGACCGTTCGGAGGTGGCGTCTTTGCGGGCGGCGGCCGCGGCCTGGCGGGGGGCGCAGACGGAGCGGGGGTTCTCGATGGCGCTGGGGCGCTTCGGTGATCCTCGGGACGGCGACTGCCTGGTGGTGACCGCTCATCAGGGTGATTCCTTGCGGGCCCTGCTGAACTTCGTGCCGTGGGGATCCGACGGGCTGTCGCTGGACCTGATGCGCCGCGACCGCTCCGCCGAGCCGGGGGTCAACGAGTTCCTCATCGTCTCTCTTCTGCAGGCGGCTCCTGAGCTGGGCGTGCGGCGCGTCTCTTTGAACTTCGCGGCCTTCCGGTCGGCACTGGAACGCGGCGAGCGGCTCGGCGCCGGGCCGGTCACCCGGCTGTGGGCGCGAGTGCTGGTGTTTGCGTCGCGGTGGTGGCAGATCGAGACGTTGTACCGCTTCAACGCGAAGTTCCGGCCCATCTGGGAGCCGCGCTACGTCTGCTTCCCGACCACCCGTGATGTCCCGCGGGTGGCGGTGGCGGCTCTTGAAGCCGAGGCTTACCTGAACCGGCCGCGGCCCTTCCAGCGGCTGTGCGGGCGGATTGGGTTCTGATTCTCTAGCGGCCCAGAGCCCTGAGGACGTCGGCGTCCGCGACTTGGCCGAAGTCGTCGTACCACTGCCCCACGGACCTCAGCTCGATCGGGACGTGGTGGACGACGACATCGTCGGCGTCGTCGCCGAGGTGCCGGATGGTGTCGGCCGCCCCGACCGGTGCGGCGGCAATCACTCGTGCTGCCCCCAGCGCCTTTGCCGCGCGGATCGCCGCGAGCATCGACGCCCCGGTGGCAAGGCCGTCGTCGATGACCAGGGCGGTCCGGCCGTCGAGGTCCAGCGGCGGGGCGCCGGCCCGGTAGACCTGTTCCTGCCGTTCGAGTTCCTCTGCCTCTTTGATGGCGACCGCTTCGATCTCGTACGGGCGTACTCCCGCGCGCTTGATGACCCGGTCCTGCAGGACGCGTACGCCGCTCGCCGCGATGGCGCCCATGGCGAGCTCCCGGTGCCAGGGCACGCCCAGCTTGCGGACCACCAGCACGTCGAGGGGGATCCGAAGTCTCGTGGCGACGGCGGCCGCGACCGGGACGCCGCCGCGGGGCAGGCCGAGAGCGATCACGTCGAGGTGGCCCTCGAGGGGGGTGAGCTTGGTGGCCAGCGCCTGGCCGGCCGCTGTCCGGTTCGCGTACCGCATGGTCCACGGTCGCGCACAGTGAGCGTCTGTGTCTAGGGGTGATCGTCTTTGCCGCGCCGCGCGGGCGCCTTGTAGTCTTGGCTGTCGATGGTCTCGGGGGTGTTCTTGCCGCTGGGCCTCGGGGAGGCTTCGCCTAGTCCGGTCTATGGCGCCGCACTGCTAATGCGGTTTGGGACTTCAATCCCATCCGGGGTTCAAATCCCCGAGCCTCCGCGCTCGCTACACTGGCACCCGCTTCACCACCCGCGCTCGTAGCTCAACGGATAGAGCACTTGACTACGGATCAAGAGGTTGGGGGTTCGAGTCCCTCCGAGCGCGCCAGAAAAACCGCAGGTCAGAGCCTAAGTGCGACGCGTTCAGGCAGCCGGTTGCTCGCCTCGGATGATCTTTGGCCACGATCTTGGCCACGAACCGTCGTAGTCTGCGCTTCATGGGTGGAGAGCAAGGCGGAACTGAGCCGCGACGGCGGGGCAGCATTCGCGCGCACGGCACCAAGTTTCAGGCTCGCGTGACTGCCGGCGTCGACCCGTCGACGGGTGAACGCATCGTCCTGTGCGACACGGTCGCGACCCGGCGCGAGGCTGAGCGGGCGTTGACCCGGTTGCTCGGTGGGGCCGACTCTTTGAAGTCGGCGCGCACCAAGGCCAGCTTCGGCGTTCTGCTCGACCGTTGGCTTCCCAGGCACGACGTGGGGCCCAGCACTCGGGCGACCTACGAGAGCCTCATTCGCAACCACATCCGCCCGGCGCTTGGCCCTCTTCCGCTCGCCAAGCTGCATCGGGGGGCCGCCGAGATCCTGGAGGGTCTCTACGGCGACCTAAGACGCTGCAGCCGCCGCTGTGACCGGCGCCCATTTGTGGAGCATCGCGTCCAGGGTGTCCATGACTGCGCGACCTTAAGGTGCGCGCCGCACGTATGCCGACCTCTGGCCGCATCGAGCGTCCGTCAGATCCACGCCATCATCAGTGGCGCGCTGAGCGCGGCTGTGCGTTGGGGATGGCTGCCCTTCAATCCCGCCGAGACCGCGCGAACGCCAGCCAAGACGAGGCCACAACCGGAGCCTCCTACCGTCAGCGAGGCAGCTCGCATCGTCGAGGAGGCGTGGCGGCGGGATGTGGAGTGGGGAGTGTACGTCTGGCTCGCCATCGTGACCGGCGCGCGCCGCGGCGAGCTGCTCGCGCTGCGATGGCGACACGTCGACCTGGCCGGCGGGGTGCTGACCGTGCGCCGCAATTACGTCCGGGCTAACGGCGAGGGACACGACAAGGACACCAAGAGCCACCAAATGCGCCGGCTGTCGATCGATGCGCCGACCATCGAGGTCCTGCGTGCTCATCGAGCCTCGTGCGGCCAGGTTCTCGGGCTGCTCGGCCTCGTGCTCGCCGACGACGGGTATCTGTTCTCGGCGAGGCCGGATCGCACCCAACCACGCGATCCGAGCGCGATGACCCGCCGCTATCAGCGAATGGTCCAACACCTCGGGATTGACACGCATCTGCACGAGCTGCGGCACTACTCGGCGACGGAGCTGCTAACCGCAGGAGTTGATCTCCGGACGGTTGCCGGCCGGCTGGGTCACGGCGATGGCACGACGACCCTTCGGCATTACGCGGCGTGGGTGGCGGCCGCCGACGTCCAAGCCGCGTCCGTCGTGAGCGCCGGCCTACCCAAGCCTCCCGGCCAGCAATGACCCGAACGAAGTGACGGTCATGTGTCGCCGCGCCACCCGCGGCTATCGCCAGGTGCTAGTCAAGGCGCTGTTTGGGACCGCCGTGTTCAGCGTGTCCGCCGGGTTGCACTGGCTCAGCGCCCGCAAACTGCGCCGCGGTCCCACTTGCATCGATGACCTGGCGCGTCTGAGTCGCCAGGTGCTACGGCCAGCCCTGGTCCTGCGACCGCTTCCACGTCGTAGTCGCCGCGCTCCTGTGGGGGAGTCCGAAGTAGCGCCCGGGAAACCACCATCGAACCGCCCGGCCTAACGCTGTTCGCTGACACCAACAACCTGGATCGCAGCCACATTCTTGGTCGCGCGGATTGTGAAGTCGCTGAAGAAGGCTATGCGGCACGACTCGAACCGTACGCTGATGCGCCGCCGCCGGCTGCCCCGGCGAACTCCTGGTTGGTGGCGATCTCGACAACGGTCGCGCGCCGCAAGCGGATCGACGCCCGGGTGTTTGCAAGCTTTGCTCGGGGCCTGGCTGGTCGCGAGTACGCCGCCCTGGGTGTTGGGCGGACGCGAGTGATAGGAGTGCCAAACATGATTCTCCCGAACCTTCGAGACCCTCGGTTCGTGACGATCCGCCGCGGTGGGACCCTCACCGATTCGGATCACCACCTCCTCGCTCTTTGGGCGGCATCGTGCGCGGAGCACGTCCTTGACCTCTTCGAGTCGGCCCAGCCGCAGGACCCACGACCGCGTCAGGCGATCGAGCATGCTCGCGCATGGGTACGTGACGAGGTCAAGATGACCCAGGCTCGCGCAGCGGGCGGCCATGCAATGGGCGCGGCCCGACAGCTGCGTGGAGGAGCACGGCATGCCGCGTACGCTGCTGGCCAGGCCGGGGCCGTCGCACATGTCGCCGCCCACGAGCTCGGTGCGGCCGCCTATGCGATCAAAGCCGCACGCGCTGCCGCGCCGGAAGGCGAGGGCGAGGCCGTAGGGCGACTCGAGTGCCGGTGGCAGCGTGACCAACTCGCCGCGGCGATTCGCGAGCTCGTACTTGACGACCAGCGGTTGCGGAACGACATCTGCTGGTTGGTGTTTAACTGCTGAGCGCGCGTCGGGGCGCCAGAACCGACTTACAAGCCCATCGAGCGGCCGCCGTCAGCTGACTTGTCCGGCTCGACGAACCCGCGCAGGTAAGCCAACCGACCTCTACCGGTAAGGGGCTTAAGCCCTGTCGCTACCGCAACCACTTGCCGTGTGCCACTACTACGCCATACGATGCACGCTATGGCGAGGCAGGGACGGGACGAGGCCGGGCTGGCCCGCTTCGGCGAGCCCGGGGTGCTGGTGCTGCTGTCGCTTAGCAACGGCGCCAAGCACGGCTACGCGATCACCGCCGACGTGCTGGAGCAGACCGGGGTGCGGCTGGGCCCCGGCACGCTCTATGGCGCGCTGACCAAGCTGGTTGACCGCGGCCTCGTCACGCCGCTACCTGCCGACGACCGGCGCCGACCGTACGAGATCAACGAAGCCGGCCGCGCCGCACTGCAGGCGCAGCTGTCGACCTGGTCGCGCGTCGTGGAAACAGGCCGCGCCAGGTTGGCGTCGGCATGATCCGGCTACTGCTCGTCCTGCACCCCCGAGCCTGGCGAGCCCGGTACGGCGAGGAGTTCCGCGCGCTCCTCGAGGCAAGTCCTGCCACCGCGGCAGTCATCCTCGATGTCGCGCTCAACGCGGTCCGTCAGCACGCTGCTGTCCATGCCGCCGCGTTGCGTCTGCTTGCCGCCCTCGCGGTCTTCACTGTCGTCGAAGTCGTCGCCGTGCGTACGTACGTGACCGACAACATCCTCTGGCCGCCGTCCACACTGCCGCGAACACTCGCGCTGATCGCTGTGCTAATGCCCTGGCTGCCCGTTGCGACCGACCTCGCCGCAACGGTCGCGCGACGGCGACGCGCCGCACGGAGCGGGAGCCGGTGAGCGTCCTGCCTCGTGCCCGACGGGTGATCCGGTGGCTCGGCATCGCCGTCCTGACCCTGCTGGCGGTGTACCTGGTCGCGCGTGCCGTCGTCGAGGTCGTCACCGTCAACCCGAACAGACCCGAGACCTATCGCCAGGACTGGGGCGGACCGCACTACCTCGGCGTGCTCCTCGTCCATGCCGGCCCCGGGCTCCTCGTCGTCACGCTCACCGCCCACCGCCTCCGGCGGCGCGCGCTGCGACGCGGAGAACGGGCCAAGGCTCACGCCGACCATCCCGTCCGGTAGTCGATCCGCGTGCAGGACAGGTGATGGACGCTCATGCGCCGATAGCTACCTGCCGA
>JBDTXT010000066.1:0-9639 GCA_040006035.1 Pseudonocardiales bacterium
GCCCAAGACGCGGTTGCCATCGACATTGCGGCCGCCGCCTCCGGTGGCACGGGCACGGGAACCTTCGCGATGAGCTTCAACGAGCACGCCACCACGTTCTTCGGCCAGAACGTCTACGTGGTCGGCTCGATCCCCGCGCTGGGCAGTTGGAACACTGCCAACGCGGTCGCGCTGTCCTCGGCGCGTTACCCGGTCTGGTCGGCGACATTGTCGCTCCCACCGAACACCACGTTCCAATACAAATACATCAAGAAGAACCCGGACGGTTCCGTCGCGTGGGAGTCCGACCCGAACCGCTCGTATACGACCCGCCCGACCGGTTCAGCCGCCGTCCATGACTCCTGGCGCTAGCCCAGCTGGGCCTAGGGCTGCTCGCGGATCGACTAGCCTCGCCTCGTGACCATGACCGACACCACGCTGCAAATCCCGCAACATCTCAAGCCCGCCGACGGGCGGTTCGGCTGCGGGCCGTCCAAGGTCCGCCCCGAGGCGTTGGCGCACCTGGCCACCCAAGGCGCGCTCATAGGCACGTCGCACCGCCAGGCCCCCGTGAAGGCAGTTGTCAAGCAGGTGCGCGACGGACTGGCTGAGCTCTTCGTACTGCCCGACGGCTACGAGGTCATGCTCGGCAACGGCGGCTCGACCGCGTTCTGGGACGCGGCCGCATGCGGCCTCGTCCGCCGTCGCGCGCTGCACCTGGTCTACGGGGAGTTCACCCAGAAGTTCGCGACCGTCACCGGCGAGGCGCCATTCCTGGCTGATCCGATCGTCGTGGCCGCCCCGCCCGGGGCCGCGCCGACGCTGGTCGGTGACGCGGACGCCGACGTCATCGCGTGGGCGCACAACGAGACCTCCACCGGCGTGATGGCCGAGGTGCAGCGTCCGGCCGGTGTCGAGCACGCGCTGACGTTGGTCGACGCCACCTCCGGCGCGGGCGGTCTGCCCGTGGACGTGAGCCAGTCCGACGTCTACTACTTCGCGCCGCAGAAGTCGTTCGGCTCGGACGGCGGCCTGTGGCTGGCGCTGATGAGCCCGGCGGCGATCGAGCGGATCGGCGAGCTCAATGCAGCGGCCGACCGCTGGACGCCGGCCTCGCTGTCCCTGGGCACCGCGCTCGACAACTCCCGGCTGGACCAGACCTACAACACCCCGGCACTGGCGACGCTGCTGCTGCTCGCCGATCAGGTCGAGTGGATGAACGCCGGCGGTGGCCTCGATTTCTGCGTGGGTCGTACCCGCGCGTCCTCCGCTCACCTGTACAGCTGGGCCGAGGCGTCGGAATTCGCAACGCCGTTCGTGGCCGAGCCCGCCAACCGTTCGCTGGTGGTCGGCACGATCGACTTCGCCGAGGGCGTCGACGCGGCCGCGATTGCGAAGACGTTGCGCGCCAACGGGATTGTCGACGTCGAGCCGTACCGCAAGCTGGGCCGCAATCAGCTGCGCGTCGGGATGTTCCCGGCGATAGACCCGGCCGACGTCCAAGCGCTGACCGCGTGCATCGACTGGGTCGTGGCGAGCACCGGATGAAGGTGCTCGTCGCGGAAACGATCGGCGAATCCGGGGTCGAACTGCTGCGGGCTGCCGGGCTCGACGTCGAGGTGGCTACCGGCTGGGACCGCACCGAACTCGAGCGCCGCATCGCCGACTTCGACGGCCTGCTGATCCGCTCGGCCACCCAGGTCGACGCCGACCTGCTGGCCAAGGCAGACCGGCTGCGCGTGGTCGCGCGCGCCGGCGTCGGGGTCGACAACGTCGATGTCGACGCCGCCACCCGGCGCGGCGTGCTGATCGCGAACGCGCCGCAGTCCAACGTCATAACCGCAGCCGAACACACGATGGCGCTGCTCCTGGCGCTGGCCCGCAACGTCCCGCAGGCGCACGCGTCGCTGATCGGCGGGGCGTGGGACCGTGCGAAGTTCAGCGGCGTCGAACTGCACGACAAGTCGCTCGGCATCATCGGCTTCGGCCGCATCGGCCAGTTGGTGGCTCACCGGGCACGGGGCTTCGGCATGCGGGTGGTCGCGTTCGACGCCTACCTGGCCGAGGAGCGGTTCCGCGAGCTCGGCGTCGAGCGGGCGGCTACCCCCGATGACATCTACGCTGCCGCGGACTTCATCACCGTCCACCTGCCCAAGAACAAGGAGACCGAAGGCTGGCTGAACGCGGCTGCTTTCGCGAAGATGAAGGACGGCGTACGGATCCTCAATGTCGCCCGCGGTCCGCTGGTCGTCGACGCAGACCTGCAGGCCGCCCTTGACTCGGGCAAGGTCGCCGGCGCCGCCCTGGACGTCTTCCACACCGAGCCGGTCACTGACCACCCGCTGTTCGGCTACCCGAATGTGGTCGTCACGCCACACCTCGGGGCATCGACGGCTGAGGCGACAGACCGGGCCGGGTATCAGGCCGCGGAGCAGATCGTGGCCGCGCTCACCGGCGGCGCGGTGACGAGCGCGGTGAACGTCCCGTCAATCGCCGCCGACGATCTCGAGGCCGTGGGGCCGTTCGTCGGACTGTGCCAGAGCCTGGGCCAGCTCGCGGCCGGACTCGCGGACGGCACCTCGATCGACGGTGTCGACGTCGAGTTCCTGGGCCGCATCGCCGAGCGCGACAGCAGGCTGTTGACCATCCAGGTCGTGAAGGGTCTGCTCGCTGGCCATATCGAAGAGGCCGTGAACGACGTCAACGCATTCACCCTCGCGCACGAACGCGGTATCGCCATCGCCGAGAAGAACAGCCCGCAGGCACACGACTTCACCGACCTGGTCCGGGTCCGCCTGCGCAGTGGCGGTGAGACCACCCGGGTGGTCGGCACCCTGCTGGGCCGCCGCAACCGCCCGCACCTGCTCGAGGCGTGGGGCTCGCGGTTCAACGTCCAACTCGAGGAGCATCTCGCTGTCTTCCGCTACCGCGACCAGCCCGGGATGCTCGGCCGCGTCGGCACGGCGCTGGGCAACGCCGGCGTGAACATCAACTCGGCCGCCGTGGGCCGTCGGCCTGTCGCCGACAGTGACGGCGAGGCGGTCATGATCGTCACGACCGACACGCGGGTGCCGGCTGACGTGCTGACGTCATTGCTCGCCGACGATGAATTCCTCGCCGCCCGTGCCGTCAGCCTGTGAGAGCTTGGGTCACGCCGCGACGGTCAGCGCGACGGTGACCCCGGCCCTGAACACCATGTCCGAGGGTGCGGTCGTCCAGCTCAAGCTGGTCTCGCGAACATCTCTGCCCGATCGGGTACCTCCATTTCGGCCGTGGTCGGGTTATTCTGAGACCGGTTGAGACATCAGCTGGTCCAGGCCAGTGCTGCATCTGCGGGGCGCTGTGAGCAACGGCTCGAGGCTGGACGTGTCCGGTGATCATGATCAGGATCGCCATGCGTGATGTAGGCAGCTCCAGCGCCTCGAGTTCATCCGAACACGCACGGGTGGCGCGCGAGGACGACGACCTGCGCACCAGCCTGGTGGCGTTGTCGCACTTGACGACCAGCCAGCTTAAGCTCGCGGACGTCCTCACCCAGGTCGCCGAATCGGCGGTGCTGGCCATCCCCGGCGCAGACGGCGCTGGATTGTCGCTGCTCAACGATGGGCAGGCCCAGACGATCGTGGCCAGCGCACCGTTTGTGAGTGATGTCGACGCCGTCCAGTTCGGCCTGGACGAGGGGCCGTGCATCACCTGCGCCATCCAGGCTCGCACTGTGCGGACGGGGGAGTTGGCAAGCGATCCGCAGTGGCCCCGGCTCGGCTCCCGGATCGCGGAATTCGGCGTGCACAGCGCATTGTCGATCCCGCTGCGGTCGCCGGACGGCGTGCTCGGCGCCATGACCGTCTACGCCCGCGCACGCGATGCCTTTGATGACCGCAGCGTGCGAATCGGTGAGCTCTTTGCGGTGCCGGCCGCGATCGCAGTCGTGAACGCCCGCGTGCTGAGCGAAGCGCGACTACTCGCGACGCAACTGCAGGTAGCAGTGACCAACCAGGCGGCGATCGACCAGGCGGTCGGCATCCTGATGAGCCGCCTCGGCTGCACCCCGGCCGAAGCCTTGGACCAGCTCGGTGAGACGAGTGACGTCGAGGGCGAGAAGCTGCATGTCATAGCGTCGCGCATCGTCGACGATGCACTCTCACGGACGACCAAGCGGCTGCGCGGTCAACTGATGGGGGCCTCGCCGGCTCGCTGGGATCTTCACCTCGGCCTCGGCTATCAAGATGCGACGCGCGCAGTATTGACGGCAAGCGGGATGCTCACCCGCGCGACCACTGATGTGCTTTCCCGGGCGCTGAAGCATCGCCTCGAGTCGGGCCATCGCTACGTACAACTCGATGTTTCCAAGTTGCTGTCCTGCGACCGGGACGGAGCCTTCGCACTCGTGGATGCGCACCATGCCTTCATCGACGCCAAGGGTGCGCTGGTCCTGGTCGGAGCCCGTAGCACGCTGCGACAGCTGTTTCGACTTCTCGGCGTCGACACCGTGTTGTTTCTGGCCCGTGGCAGCGGTGGGAGGCCGGAGCGGTGGGCGAAGTGAGCGTGGGCGTTCGGCGCCCCGAAGCCAGCAGGGCATCGGGTAGCGTAATCGGCAAGCATCCCTTAACGGAACAGGTGACGCGATCATGACAATCGACGACACCCCTGCGCATGACGACAATGACCTGCGCAGCAGCCTGGTCGCGTTGTCGCACCTGGCCACGGGTCAGATGGAGCTGGAAGACGTGCTGACCCGCGTAGCGGAATTCGCGGTCTCGGCCATTCCGGGAGCCGACGGGGTAGGCCTGACTCTGCTGGAGGCCGGGCGCGCCGACACCATGGTGGCCAGCTCATCGTTCGTCGCCGAGGTCGACGCGATCCAATACGGCATCGAGGAGGGTCCGTGCATCACCTCCGCGGCCGAGGCACGCACGGTCCGTTCCGGCGAATTGGACACCGACCCCCAGTGGCCCCGCTTCGGGCCTCAGATCGGGCACCTCGGGGTGCACAGTGCGTTGTCGGTCCCGCTGCTGACCCGGGCCGGTGTGCTCGGTGCCATGAATGTGTACGCCCACAAGCGACACGCCTTCGACGAGCACGGCGCTCGGATCGGTGAGCTCTTCGCCGAGCCCGCGGCAATCGCCGTCCAGAACGCGCACATGCTGGCCCGGGCCAAACGGCTGGCCACCCAGCTTCAGCTCGCGCTGGCGAATCAGGCGACGATCGACCAGGCGATCGGGATCCTGATGAGCCGCACGGGCCGCAACCCGGATCAGGCGATGGAACAGCTGACCAAGGTCAGCGAGGCACAGGACGAGACGCTTTACACGGCCGCGCTGCACATCGTCGAAGACGCCGTCTATCGAGCTGGCGGACCGTCGTCCACTCAGTCATAACCGCGTATCGGCACTGGACCGCTTCCGTACATGATCGCTAGCAGCGTGGGGCTGGTCGCGCACCTGCCGGTGTGTCAGTACTTGTCCGGCTACGACGCCGCCGGATCTCGGCGGACGCGACGGGCAACCTCAGGCTGTAGGCGGGGTCGCGGCTGTCGTACACCCCGCGGCCGCTCACCCCACCCAGGCAGGCAAGTAACAGCAACCCGAACAACACGAACGCGACCCACATCAATCTGCCCTCCAAGCGGGCGGACCCTCGCCGCGGGCGATGACGTCGCCTGGTCGATTCACGGCGAGAGCCTTCACGAAAGTGTAGTGAAAAGTAGCTCCGTCGGCGGCGGTCCGGTGCAGATCGGCGATCCCGCGGTCCCAGTCCGCTGCGGTGATCAGCCCGGCCGACAGTGCGTCGTCGCGGACACCCTCGACCATGGCATTGAAGGTGTTGCGGGTGAAACCGTCAACCAGCGCGGGCCGGGTCTGATCGGCGTAGATCGTTCGCGGACGGGTGATGACATCAACGAAACCGGCGGCGCTGAGCAGGGGCTGTAGTTGCCGCCCGATCAGGGCATTGCCCCCAGCGGCGGCCTGAAGCGTGACCAGACAGTCGATCACCGCGCGGGCGCGGGCGCTGTCGGGATGGAAGAACGCCGAGCCGTGATCGCCTTCGATCACCGTGATGGTGCCACCCGGGCGTAGCACCCGGCGTAGCGCGGCCAGCGCGCGCCCGGGCTCGGCCAAGTGCTCCAGGACGAAACACACGAACAGGTGATCGAACGCGGCGTCGGCGAACGGCAGGGCGAACAGGTCGGCCTGGTGCCACTGCACATCAGCTGCCGGCTCGCGCGCTGCCACCCGGGCCTGGGCCTGGCTGAGCGAGGCAGCGGAGATGTCCACTGCGGTGAGGTGCGCGCCCGGGCTGTTATGGACGAGGTGCACCGTCTGCGCGCCCACCCCGCAGCCGACCTCGAGCACCTGGCTGCCCGGGGGAAACGTCGTGCCGACGTGCAGCAACTCGGCCAGGGTGTTTGCCTGGTCGCCCAGCCGCTGCGCCTCGTCCGCGGAGTAGCCGTGCACGTACGGGTGGGCCATCGCGGTATCCATATCCTCAGGGTGGCCCCATAATGGCCCGATGGATAGGTCCAAGCCCGAGGTACGAGACAGGACCATAACTGCAGGATCGGACTTCCTGCAGTTGAATATCGACGATGCGCCGGTAGGCGGGCGCGCTGACTGGTTGGCCCGCCAGTTACGGCGTGCGATCGCGGACGGGCGCCTGGCAATCGGCGGCAGGCTGCCGGCCACCCGGGTGCTCGCGGGGGAGTTGCGAGTGTCGCGCGGTGTCGTCACCGAGGCCTACCAGCGCCTGGTCGAGGACGGCCACATCGCCGGGCGGGGCCGTGCCGGAACCGTCGTCGTGGCTGCACCCGTGGGCGTGCCGTCGGCCGCCACTCCGCCGTCGCGGGTGGCCCGGCTCCGATCGACCAACGCGTTGTTCGCGGCGCCGCCCGGGTTGGACATCTTCGACGAGCTGCGAGCGGTGCCGGCCCGCATCGACCTGTCGCCGGGCGTACCGGACCTGGCCGCGTTCCCGCGGGCAGCCTGGCTGCGCGCCGAGCGCGCTGTCCTCAACGATCTGTCGCCGGCCGACTTCGGCTACGGCGATCCTCGGGGTGCCCCGGCGATGCGCATCGCGGTCGCCAACTGGCTCGCCCGCAACCGCGGCATCAGGGTCGACCCAACAGGGGTGATCATCGTCGCGGGCGTTTCGCAGGCGCTGGGGCTGCTCGCCCAGGTGCTGCGTCCGCACGGCATCACCGAGATCGCGGTGGAGGATCCCGGGTCTCTGGGGGTGCGCCAGCACCTGCAGAACTGGGGGCTGGACACACCGCCGATCCCGGTCGACGTCGACGGGATACAGGTTGCGGATCTGCGCGCCAGCGGGGCGGGGGCGGTGATGGTGACACCGGCCCATCAGTTCCCGACCGGTGTGGTCCTTGACGGCGAGCGGCGTCGCGAGCTCATGCAGTGGGCCCACGACGGCGGTTTGATCATCGAAGACGACTACGACGCCGAGCATCGCTACGACCGCCCGCCGGTCCCGGCCCTGCACTCGATGCTCGCCGAGCAGATCTGCTACGTCGGCAGCGTGTCCAAATTGCTCGCCCCGGCGCTGCGGATCGGCTGGGTCCTGGTGCCGTCCAGGTACCTCGACGCGATGGTGGCGGCCAAGCGCAACGCCGACCTCGGCAACGCCGTGCTGGCCCAGCTCGTCCTGGCCGAGCTGATGGAGTCGGGCGAGATGGAGCGGCAGCTTCGCTTCCTACGCGGGCGACACCGGCGGCGACGAGACGCCATGATCGGGGCGATCCGGGCACACCTGACCGGTGCGGTTGTGCACGGCGCCGCGGCCGGCCTGCACCTGATGCTCACCCTCGACGAGGCCGTCGCCGACGCCGAACTCGCTGCCGCGTCGCTAGCGCGCGGCGTCAAGGTGCAGCCCCTGTCATGGCACCGCCAGCGTCCGGGACGGCCTGGACTGGTCCTGGGCTACGCGGCGAGCCCGCCGGCCGACATCACCGAAGGCATCGCGACGCTGGGCGAACTGCTGCCGGGAGGCATCAGGGCTCGAGCAGCTCCCCGGCGTAGTGCTGCACCGCGCGGCCGTACTCGGGCAGGTGCCCGGCCAGGGCCGTGAGTGCCCGCGCGGCAGCCTCTACCGGACGCCCCTCGTCGACCAAGGCCAAGGCGAGGAACGCGGCCAGTGCATCGTCGAGCCCGTCCTCATGAACGCCGGTGGCCATCTCCTCCTCCAGCATGGTGAGTCCCTCACCGGCCCGACCTAGATTGCGCAGGGTGCTCGCCAGTTGGATGACGGCGCGTGGGTGGCGTCGGGCATCCAGGCCCGCACTCAGCGCCCGGGCGTACAGAGGTTGCGCCTCGGCTTCACGGCCCACGAAGTCGAGGACCGATGCCCGCTCGTACATGGCGGCGGGATCCTCGGCCGGCCGCTGCCCGGCCAGTTCGCTGATCGCGGCGAGGACGTCGTCCTCGGATCGGTCGCCGGCCGTAGCCCAAACCTCATCGATCTGTCGTTCCCAATCATCTTGCCCGTCGTCCACCGGCTCAGCCTGTCAGTTGCGTCAACTGCACCCGCCTGCAACCGGCCCACCGCCCTCGGCAAAGCGCAAATCGCGGGACTTCGGGCTGGGTCGGCTGGGACGTTCGGCTCTGCTGCCACGTTGGCCCGTGCTGTGAACTCGGTACATGACCACCACCAGCACGTCCCGCTACCCGGCCCTGCTCACCGCGGTGGCCCGCGCGATGCTCGCCCCGTCGGTGCACAACACCCAGCCGTGGCGCTTTGTATTGAGCTCGGGGGGCCTGGACTGCCGCGTCGATCACTCCCGGCAACTGGCGGTGCTCGACCCCAGCGGCCGCCAGCTCTACCTCAGCGCCGGCAGCGCGCTGTTCAACGCCCGCGTCTCGCTGGCCGCGTCCGGCTGCACGAGCACGGTGCAGCGGTTCCCGAACCGGGCCACCCCCGATCTCGTGGCACGGCTAGAGATCGGCCAGGGAGTCGAGGCCGACCCCGCGCTGGCCGCACTCGACGCCGTCGTCGAACTGCGCCAGACGAACCGGCGCCGCTTTGCCGCCGACCCGGTGCCGAGGGACCTGGTCGACACGCTCGTTCGCGCCGCGGCCGCCGAGGGTGCGCTGCTGCATCCGGTCCTGCGGCCCGAGGATCGCGAGACGCTTGCGCGGCTCAGCCAGAAGGCCGACGCCGAGCAGATAGTCGACCCGGCATACCGCGCCGAGCTGCGCGCTTGGACGAGCAACGACCCGACCCGCCTCGACGGCGTGCGCGCGGCAGCGGTCCCGCACGTGGACGGCAGCGCCGGCGACGACGTTCCCATCCGCGACTTCGACAGCCAGGGCGCCGGCTGGCTGCCCGGCGCGACACACTCCTCAGCCAGTCAGTGCCTGCTCGTCCTCGGCACCGTCGAGGACACCCCCGAGGCGTGGCTGCAGGCGGGGGAGGCATTGGAGCGGGTGTGGCTCGAGATCACTCGCGCCGGTTTCGTCGCCAGCCTGTTCACCCAGGTGATCGAGGTCGCCGCCCTGCGCGTGCAACTTCGCGACCAACTGCGCCTCGGCGTGCATCCGCACCTCGTCATCCGCGTCGGCCGCGCGCCGGTCACCGCGGCCAGCATGCGGCGTCACGTCAGTGATGTCCTCGAGGACCGCACCCGCACCGAGTGACCGGAACCCGACCGCTGGC
>JBDTXT010000067.1:0-9515 GCA_040006035.1 Pseudonocardiales bacterium
ACGTCGCGATGGACTTCCTCTACGGCGAGGCGTTCACCGAGGCCTCCCCCGAGGCGTACGAGCGGCTGATCCTCGACGTCCTGATCGGCGACGCCACGCTCTTCCCGCAGAACGCGGAGGTCGAGGCCTCCTGGCGGGTGATCGACCCGTTGGAGGACTTCTGGGCCGGGCAGGAGCCATCTCTGTACCGAGCCGGTGAATGGGGGCCGAAGGAGGCCGACGAAATGCTGGCCCGCGACGGCCGAGTCTGGAGGCGGCCATGACCACCCTGTGGGACACCACTGGCGCTGCTGTCGTCCGCGCACTGGCGGCCGAGCGGCGCTCCGGCGGCGCGGTCACCAGCGGCAACGCGCTGACGCTCGTCATCGTCGTGAACGAGAAGGATGTCGCCGCGGCCGAGGAGGCCGCGACCATCGCCGCCAGCAAACACCCGATGCGGATGCTCATGGTGATCCGCCGCCAGATCGACGCGCCGGTGCCGCGGCTGGATGCCGAGGTGCTGATGGGCGGCCGGCTCGGCCCGGGCGAGGCCGTCATCCTGCGGATGCACGGCCGCCTGGCGCTGCACGCCGAGTCGGTAACCCTGCCGCTGCTGGCCCCCGACGCCCCGGTCGTCACCTGGTGGCACGGCACTCCGCCCGACCGCATCGCCTACGACCCGCTGGGAGTGTTCGCCGAGCGGCGCATCACTGACGTGTGCCGCACGGCTGAACCGGTGCCAGCCCTCACGAAGCGCGCCAACGACTACGCCGCCGGCGACACAGATCTGGCCTGGACCCGGATCACCGGCTGGCGCGCCGCGCTGGCCTCCGCCTATGACGGAGCGCACGAGGCGGCCACGACGGCGAGTATCGAGGGCGACGACAACGATCCGTCGGCGCTGCTGCTCGCCGGCTGGTTGTCGTCGAAGTTGGGCTGCCATGTCCCGGTGAACAAGGTTTCGGGCACCGCGATCGAGTCGGCGACAATCGGCTTCGCGAGCGCGGCGAGCATTCAGGCGTTCCGGGACGGTTCCCGACTGGTTTTGCGCCGCGAAGGTCAGCAGGACTCGATCGCGCCCTTCCCCGAACGGACGCTGGGCGAACTGCTCGCTGAGGAGCTGCGCCATCTGGACGCTGACGAGGTCTACGCCGACGCATTAGGCACTGTGTGTGACGTGCCAGATCTCGAGGAGCGACTGGCACAGCGGGTGCACATCTGGAACGACCCCGCGCTGGCTGATGACCCGGCGTCGGTGGCCTGGTAGTGGGCACCGACGGCGCCGCGCCCGAGATCATTGTCGAAGACTCGGCCGATGTGCTGGCCGAGAGGACGGCCGGACGCGTGGCGGCCGCGCTCGTCGCAGCCCTGGCGGCGCGGCCGGTGGCGCATCTCGGGTTGACCGGCGGCTCGATTCTGGAACAGGCCCTCGGCGCGCTGCGTGACCTGCCTGGGCGCGACGACGTCGACTGGTCGCGGGTGCACCTCTGGTGGGCCGACGAACGTTACGTCGCCTCGGATTCCGACGAGCGCAACGACATGGCGGCCTTCCGAGCGGGGTTGGACGCGTTGCCCCTGGATCCCGCCAACGTGCACCGGATGCCCGCCGCGGATTCCGACTTCGCCGACGACGTCGAGCTTGCGGCGCAGGCCTATGCCGACGAACTGGCCGCGCTCGCTGCGCCGGACGAGCACGACGACGTGCCGCACTTCGACGTCGTGCTGCTGGGAGTCGGACCGGATGGCCACTGTGCATCGTTGTTCCCCGGCCATCCTGGCGTGTACGAGCGCGAGGCGGCCGTGATCGCGGTACACGACTCGCCCAAGCCGCCGCCGACCCGGCTTTCGTTCACCTTCCGCACGCTCGACGCCGCGAACGAGGTGTGGTTCGTGGCGTCTGGTCAGAGCAAGTCCGACGCCGTCGCCCGGGCGCTGAGCGGCGCGCCGAAAGAGCAGGTGCCCGCGGGCGGCCCGCACGGACGTCAGCACACCCGGTGGCTCATCGACCGGGCCGCCGCAGCCAAGCTGCCCTAACCCCACCGCGCATGGGTCCACCGCTTCCGGCAGCCTTCCGACGGCTGTGGGCATCAGACGCCCTGTCGAGCGCGGGCGACGGGTTGACCTTGGTGGCCGCGCCGCTGTTGATGACGACGCTGACCAGCAACCCCATCCTGATCGCCGGTGCTGCCGCGGCCCAACAACTGCCCTGGTTGCTGTTCGGCCTGCTCAGCGGCGCGATTGTCGACCGGACCGACCAGCGCAGGTTGATCATCGCAGTCGACGCCGTCCGTGCGGCCCTGATGGCAGTCCTGGCCGTGGCGATCGCCACCGGCTCGGCCACGGTGGCCCTGGTCTACGCGCTGCTGTTCGCCAGCGGGAGCGGTGACACGCTCGTCGTGACCGCAGCTACGACACTGACACCGAGACTGGTCGAGCGCGGCCAGCTGACCCGTGCGAATGCGCGCCTGCTGGCCACCCGACTCGTCGGCGGGACCCTGCTGGCCAGGCCGATCGGCGCGTGGCTGTTCACCCAGAGCCACAGCACGCCGTTCGCGGTAGACGCCGTTTCCTTCGCCGCCGGGATCGCCCTGCTCATTGGCCTTCGCCCGGCGCCGAGGGTGGCCCCGGCGGCCCCGCGTCACCGAATCGGCATGGCCGACGTTCGCGATGGAATCGCCTACCTGTGGCACGACCAGGTACTGCGGACGCTCGCCCTGTGCATCTGCGTCATGAACATCACGTACGCGGGCACGATGGCGGTACTCATCCTCTACGCCCGTGGCCGGCTCGGCCTGTCCGACACGGGCTTCGGGTTGTTGCTCGCGACCCTGGCTCTGGGCGGCCTGGTCGGCACGGTCGTGGTCAACCCCGCGCAGCGTCGCTTCGGTGTCAGCGCCCTGCTGAAAGTCGGGCTGGTCATTGAGGCGAGCACCCAATTGACGCTCGCCATAACCGCCTCACCCTGGGTTGCCGGGACGGCGCTCGCAGTCTTCGGCGTGCACGCGTCGGTGTGGACGGTCCTGACGGTCAGCCTGCGCCAGCATCGTGTTCCCGAGCAGTTGCAGGGCCGGGTCAGCTCCGCCTATGTCGTGCTGTCGATCGGCGGGGCGGCCGCCGGTTCGTTGCTCGGCGGCGTGCTGGTCGAGGTAGCCGGCCTGACCGCGCCGATGTGGGTGGGCGCAGCTGTGGTCGGTGTGGTCTTCCTGGCTTCCTGGCCGACATTCCGTGCGTCGGCGATCGAGCTCGGCGCCGGACGCGACTGACAGTCCTGGCTACTCGCCCCGGCGGGCCTTGAGCCGCTGCAAGGCCTCTTCCAGAATGGCGGCGCCGTCCTCGTCGGAGCGGCGCTCCTTCACGTAGGCCAGGTGTGTCTTGTACGGCTCGTTGCGGGGCGCGTTCGGCGGCGCCTCCGACTCACGGCCGGCGGGGAACCCGCACTTGGGGCAGTCCCAGGTGTCGGGGAGGGGCGCGTCGACGGCGAAGGCCGGGCGCACCTCGTGCCCATTGGCGCAAAAAAACGAGACGCGTTGTCGGGGCGCGGCCTCGCCGCGCTCCTTTTCGCCCATCGGTCCGGCACCGACTCGGCTGCCACGAATGGCACTACCACCAGCCACGTTTGTTCTCCGACTCTCTGTGGTCCTTGCACTAACGGCTGCGGTCAGCCGGTGTTCTTGTAGAGCAGTCCGAGCCCGATGATGCAGATCGCCCACACGAGGCCGGCGATGATCGTCAAGCGGTCGAGGTTGCGTTCCACGACGGAGGACCCGGACAGGTTTGAGTAGAACGAGCCGCCGAGCATAGACGACAGCCCGCCGCCCTTTCCTCTGTGCAGAAGCACCAACACCACGAGCAGCAGGCTCGTGACGATGAGGACGATGGACAGGGTAAAGATCATCTTGGCTGGCCTCAGTTGCGTGCGGTCGGGGATCGGTTGGCGTTGCGGGACAAGGATACCTGGCGTTCAGCCAATGTCGGCCGCTTTGCCCGCAGCCAGGCAAATCGCGGCGAATTCGGCCCCGTCCAGACTTGCCCCACCGACCAGCGCGCCGTCGACGTCCGGGCGCTCGAGGATCTCGGCCGCATTGCTCGCTTTGACCGAACCGCCGTAGATCACGCGGACTCGCGCCGCGAGATCCGGCGTGTACAACGTGGCGAGCCGTTCGCGGATCGCCGCGCATACCTCTTGCGCATCGTCGGGGGTTGCGACCTTGCCGGTGCCTATAGCCCAGACCGGCTCGTAGGCGACGACGAGGGTCTGGGCGTGCTCGGCCGGGAGGTCGGCCAGGGCGGCGTCGAGCTGGGCCGTGGTGTGCGCGATCTGATCTCCAGCCTCGCGTACGTCGAGCGTTTCGCCCACGCACAGGATGGCAATCAGTTGGTTACGAAAGGCGGCGATGACCTTCGCGTTCACCGTCGCGTCGTCGCCGTGGAACTGGCGCCGCTCGGAGTGCCCGACGACGACGTAGGTGCAGCCGAGCTTGGCCAGCATCGGGCCGCTGATATCGCCGGTGTATGCGCCGGAGTCGTAGGGCGAGAGATCCTGGGCGCCGTACTGGATCAGCAGGCGGTCGCCGTCGACCAGGGTCTGCACGCTGCGGATGTCGATGAACGGAGGCAGCACCGCGACGTCGACCTTGGTGAGTTGCTCCTCGTTGAGGCTGAACGCGATCTTCTGAGTGAGTGCCAACGCCTCGAGGTGATTCAGGTTCATCTTCCAGTTGCCGGCGATGAGGGGCTTGCGGGTGACAGCGGTCACTCAGACCTCTTCCAGGACTTCGACACCGGGCAGCGTCTTGCCCTCGAGGAATTCCAGCGACGCGCCGCCGCCGGTCGATATGTGGCCGAAGGCGTTGGCGTTCAGCCCCAGGGCCCGCACGGCAGCGGCCGAGTCGCCGCCTCCGACCACGGAGAGACCGTCGACGGCAGCGACCGCCTCGGCCACGCCTTTGGTCCCGGCGGCGAACTGGGCGATCTCGAAGACGCCCATCGGCCCGTTCCAGAAGACGGTGCGCGCCCGGGCCAGTTCGGCGGCGAAGGCCCGCACGGTGTCCGGCCCGATGTCCAGACCCTTCATGCCGGTTGCAATCGCGTCGGCCGCGACGGTCTGGCTGGGCGCGTCGTCGGCGACCTCGGGAGCCACGACGATGTCAGTGGGGAGGATGATCTTCGCGGAGCCGTCGGCGGACTTGACCTCGAGCAGGTCGCGGCAGGCATCGACCTGATCGGCTTCGAGCAGTGAATCGCCGACCTCGTGGCCCTGTGCGGCGAGGAACGTGAAGCACATCCCGCCGCCGACCAACAGCTTGTCGACCTTGGGCAACAGCGCTTCGATCACGGCCAGCTTGTCGCTGACCTTCGATCCCCCGAGCACGACGACGTAGGGCCGCGTGGAGTCACCGGTCAGTTGGCGCAGGACTTTCAGCTCGTCGCGCACCAGGTCGCCGCAGTAATGCGGCAGTAGCTTCGCCACGTCGTACACGGACGCGTGCTTGCGGTGCACGGCCCCGAACGCGTCCTCGACAAATGCGCCGCCGTCTTCCTCGCCGCCGGTGAGCAACGCGAGGCGGCGGGCAAACTCGGCCCGCTCGTCCTTGTCCTTGCTCGTCTCCCCCGGGTTGAACCGGACGTTCTCGAGCAGCAGGAGCTCACCGTCCTTCAGGTCGGAGGCGAGCAGTCGCGCGCTCACGCCGACGGTGTCGAGCGCGAACTCGACCGGCCGGCCGAGCAGTTGGGCCAGCCGGTCAGCGACGGGGCCGAGTGAATACGCGCGATCCGGTGCACCCTTGGGCCGGCCCAGGTGGGCGGTGACGATGACGCGTGCCCCATGGTCGAGCAGTCTGGTCACCGTCGGCAGCGACGCGCGGACCCGCAGGTCGTCGGTGACGGTGTGCTTGCCGTCCTTGCTGAGCGGGACGTTGAGGTCACAGCGGACGAGGATCCGCCGCCCCTGCACCCCGTGCTTGATCAGGCCGTCGAGCGTGCGCACCGGGCCCTACAGCGAAGCGCCGACGAGCATGGTCACGTCGATCAGCCGGTTGGAGTAACCCCACTCGTTGTCATACCAGCCGACGACTTTGACCTGGTTGCCGATGACCTTGGTGAGGCCGGAGTCGAAGATGCACGACGCCGGGTCGGTGACGATGTCGGTCGAGACGATCGGATCTTCGGTGTAGACGAGAATGCCCTTCAGCGGGCCGTCGGCTGCTGTGCGGTAGGCGGCGTTGACCTCCTCGACCGTTGTGTCGCGGCCGAGTGTGACCGTGAGGTCGGTGGCCGAACCCGTCGGGACGGGGATGCGCAGTGCGAAGCCGTCGAGCTTGCCCTTGAGCCCGGGCAGCACGAGGCCGATCGCCTTCGCTGCGCCCGTGGACGTCGGGACGATGTTGATCGCGGCCGCCCGCGCCCGGCGCAGGTCCTTGTGTGGTGCGTCCTGCAGGTTCTGGTCCTGCGTGTAGGCATGAATCGTGGTCATCAGCCCGCGCTCGACCCCGAAGGAGTCGTCGAGCACCTTGGCCAGCGGGCCGAGGCAGTTCGTGGTGCAGGACGCGTTGGAGATGATCGTGTGCTTGGCGGCGTCGTAGTCGCCGTCGTTGACCCCCATCACGATCGTGACGTCCTCGCCGGAGGCGGGAGCAGAGATGATGACCTTCTTCGCGCCGCCGGCGTCGACGTGCTTGCGCGCGTCGTCGGCCTTGGTGAAGAACCCGGTGGACTCGATCACGACGTCGACGCCGAGGTCGGCCCACCGCAGATCGGCTGGGTCGCGCTCGGCCAGGATCTTAATCGTGCGTTCGCCGACCCTGATGCCGTCGTTGGCCGCGCTGACCGGCTGGGGAAAGCGGCCGAGCACGCTGTCGTACTTGAGCAGGTGGGCCATGGTCTCGATGTCGCCGAGGTCGTTGGCGGCGACGAGTTCGATGTCGGCCCCCGATGCGGTGATCGCCCGGAAGAAGTTGCGCCCGATGCGGCCGAAGCCATTGATGCCTACCCGAACAGTCACTGCGAAGACTCCTTGCCGGCGGTTACGTGCGTGGGCCACGCCGCGACGCTGCGGGCGCGCATGGCTCGACCTTATCGGTTCGGTCCGGGCGGTCCCACGGCCCGCGTTACCCACCGGTAGGGCCGCCACCTCGTGGCTAGGCGTCGCGACGGTTGAGCAGCCAGATCGCCAAGGCCAGCAGGATCGCGGTCCATACGGAGAACACGCCGAAGCCCTGCCACGGGGTGAGCAGGTCGTGCGGACCCGGACGCGACTGAGCGATGAGGTGCCCTGCTTCGGTGGGCAGGTAGGCGTGGATGTGGTCGCCCACGTTGCCTGGAAGAAGCTGTGCCAGCGGCGCCAGGACGAGCACGAAACCGATGATGCCGGTGATCGCGCCGGCGACGTGCCGGATGATCGCGCCGACCGCGAGGGCGAACAGGCCCAGCATGGCCAGGTAGAGCCCGGCGCCGATGACGGCGCGCAGTACGCCGGGGTCGCCCAGCGCCACCGCGGCCTTGCTGTGCACGATCGGAGCCCCGATGAAGAACGAACCAAAGGCTGTCAGCACCCCTACGACGAAGACCAGGGCGACGAAGACGACGCTCTTGGCCAGCAGCATCGGGGTTCGTTTCGGAACCGCCAACAGGCTGGACCGGATCATTCCGGTGGAGTATTCACTGGCCATCACCATCACGCCGAGCACGCAGATCGCGAGCTGGCTGAGCTGGAAACCGGCGCCGAGGATCAAGCCGACGGGGTCGTTGATGAATTGCTGCTGCTGCGACTTGCTCGACTGATCCCACTGCGACACGGTCAGCCAGGTGAACAGCGCGGTGAACCCGAGCGTCAGCACTACGAGCAGCAGCAGCGACCACACCGTCGAGCGGACCGAGCGCAGCTTGGTCCATTCCGCGAGCAGCAGTCGGCTGAAGGTGGTGGACCGGCCGGAACCGCTCGGCGCGGCAGGCTTGGTGTCGGTCATGGTCGCGGTCATCGCGGGCGCGCCTGTGCCGGGGCGGGCTTGGTGTTCGGGTCAGCCGCACCCTGGGCCTGGGTGCCGTATTCGACGCTGCCGCGCGTCAACTCCATGAAGGCTTCCTCCAGCGAGGCGAGCTGCGGGGTGAGTTCGTGCAGCACCAGCCCCTCGCGGGCGGCGAGCTCGCCGATGCGCGGCGCTTCCAGGTCGCTGACGGTCAGCGCACCGTCCGTGCCTGCTGTCACCTTGCCGCCCTCCGCGCTGATGATCTGCTCCAGGCGGGTGAGGTCGGGACCGGCTACCCGGACCGACTTCTCCGAGCTTCGGGCGATGAACTCATGGGTGGGACAGTCGGCGATCAGTTGACCGCGGCCGATCACGATCAGATGATCGGCGGTCACGGCCATCTCGTTCATCAGGTGGCTGGAGACGAAAATGGTGCGGCCCTGCGTCGCGAGCTCCTTCATCAGGTTGCGGATCCAGTGGATGCCCTCCGGGTCGAGGCCGTTGACCGGCTCGTCCAAGATCAGCACCTGCGGGTCGCCCAGCATCGCCGCGGCGAGTCCCAGCCGCTGACCCATGCCCAGCGAGAATCCGCCGGCCCGCTTGTTCGCGGCCTCGCGCAGCCCGATCAGGTCGATCACCTCGTCGACACGCTTGCGGGCAAGGCCCTGCGTCTGGGCCAGCACGAGCAGGTGGTTGTAGGCGGTGCGGCCCGAGTGCACCGCTCTGGCCTCCAGCAGCGCTCCGACCATCCGGAGCGGTTCGCTCAGGTCGCGGTAGGGCCGGCCGGCAATCGTGGCAGTCCCGCCGTCGGGGCGGTCCAGGCCCAGGATCATTCGCATCGTGGTCGACTTGCCAGCTCCGTTGGGACCGAGGAAACCGGTCACCTTTCCCGGCTCGATCGTGAACGACAGGTGGTCTACGGCCCGCTTGTCGCCGTAGCTCTTGCTGAGGTCGCGGACCTCGATCACGGGATCAACCTTCCTAAACCAGCAGAAATCAACCGGATAGCCACGGTAGCGGTCAACGGGCCCGGGTCGCGAATGTTGCGGGCCGTGCGCTCAGCCCACCCTTATGGCGCCAGCATCTCCGGGGTGACCGCCGATTCGGTGTCGGGGATTCCCTGGTCGGCCGCGCGCTTGTCGGCCATCGCGAGCAGCCGGCGAATTCGTCCCGCCACCGCGTCCTTGGTCATCACCGGGTCGGAGAGGGCACCAAGTTCCTCAAGGGATGCCTGCTTGTGCTCCAGCCGCAGCCGGCCCGCCTGCAGCAGGTGCTCGGGCGCATCGTCGGCGAGGATGTCCAGTGCCCGTTCGACGCGGGCACCAGCCGCGACCGCCGCGCGGGCCGAGCGGCGCAGATTGGCGTCGTCGAAGTTGGCGAGGCGGTTCGCGGTGGCGCGTACCTCTCGCCGCATGCGCCGCTCCTCCCAGGCCATCACCGACTCGTGCGCGCCGATCCGGGTGAGCAACTGGCCGATCGCATCACCGTCACGCACCACCACGCGGTCGCTACCGCGGACCTCGCGCGCCTTGGCCGAGATGCCCAGGCGGCGTCCGACGCCCACCAGCGCCA